>JBGCDY010000479.1:0-8375 GCA_045105835.1 Chitinophagales bacterium | reverse complement strand
CATTAATATAAGCGATCAAAAATGAATGATAAATCTATAAAAAACAAGGTACTCTGACTATTCTTATAGAGAAAAAGACTTCGAAAGTCTAAAGTCATAGATTTGTTCAGAGAACCAAAAACAAAAACACGAATACCAATTTAAATTGGTATTCGTGCTAAGGTAATGGTTTTAGAAAGATGAGGTAGAATTTATTTTCTACTTCTCAAAATTCGTTACCATCTTTTGTAAAATATTTAAGGTATTAAGCCAATCCATCTATCTCTTTACAAAGAGCCTCACTGATATCTTCAATAGAACCAATTCCATTGAGAATTATCAATTTACCTTGCTCTGCATAAAAATCTGCCACAGGAGCAGTTTTTGTTTCATATTCCACTACTCGATTGCGAATAATGCCCTCGTTCGTATCGTCCGCACGACCAGAAGTCGCTCCTCTTTCCAATAAACGTTTGACCAACTCTTCTTCAGAAACCTTCAAAGAAAGCAGTACATCAATCTTCAAATCTCGTTCTACAAGAAGTGCATCCAAAGCTTCTGCTTGAGCAACAGTTCGCGGAAAACCATCAAAAATGAATCCCTCTACTTCGCCAGCTCTCGCATCTAACTTATTGCGAATCATTCCAATAACTACCTCATCAGGCACCAAATTGCCCGCATCCATGTATTTTTTGGCTTCTAAGCCCAAAGGTGTTTTAGCAGATTTCTCTGCCCTCAATAAATCACCTGTTGAGGTATGCTCCAAGTTGTATTTTGCTACCAATAAAGCAGCTTGTGTTCCTTTTCCACTACCTGGAGGTCCAAATAAAATAATATTAAGCATGTTAAGAAAAATTATGTTAATGCTTCAAAAACTGCGAAGATAGCAAAAAAAGCAGCAATTGTTTAAGAATAATTCAATAGAAACACTGTTTTAAGCCCCTAAACAACTATTCAAAACAGACCAAAGTCATGGCATCTGGTAAATTAAAGTAGGTTCATGGTTCTATCCAAAATACTTGAGCAGGAGACCATGCACTTCCCGCCGTATGATTGAAGGCTCTCACCTGCCAAGAATAATAAACTCCACGAGGAAAAGACAAAACCGTTCGCTTCGTTTCTTCAATATTTCCCTTGTTGTAAAAAACCTGTGTACTTCCTGTCAGCGAAACAATTTGCAATTGATAATGAGTCGCTTTAGAGCTTCCAATCCACGAAAAAGCCACTTCGTTTTCTGCAATACTTGCACTGTCCACAGGAAACTCCAAAGTAGGAGTTGGAGGTTTATCGTACTCAATACAGTTTTCTATATTTTGCACACTTACTTTGTAAGAAACAGGACTTGTCCATGCGCTTTCACCACTCACATTTCCAGCTTTTAAGCGGCAATAATACGTTCCCGTTTTCTCACTCCTGAAATCCATAATATACGCCTGTTCAGAGCTGTCGATTTTTTCTTCCAAAACAAGCGAACCATTGTAAGAAAACACCTCATCTTCACCGATTTGAAGTGTGTAAGCACTTGCCATATCCACCTTACTCCAAGACACCAACACACAATTTCCATATTGGTCTCCTTCCTTTGGCAGCAAAATAGCAGGCGTTTCGGGAATCGGAGGGGGAACAAAAATAGGTGTATCGTCTGATTTGGTACAAGCAGTTGTCAAACAAATCAACAAACCAACAAATCCAGTGAATGCAAAACCTATTCTTTTGTACTTCTGCAAAATCGTATTCATAAGCACTATTTTTAGAACACCTCCTCAATTCCCTCTGAATCATACCGCCAAACCCTATCTAACAATGCAGACAAACTTGAAGGAATCACAAAATTCTTGTGTTTGGAAATCAACAAACTATACAGTTTTGTTTTGGAAGCCTTTACTACCTCAATAGCCGCCAAGGTATGATGGTTTAGATTGGGCAACAAAAAATCGGAAATAAGTAAGATGTCTGCCTTTTCATAGTGCTTCAATTCCAGCATTTTCAAGGCTTCTTCAATCGCAGGAGTCAAGTCCGTTCCGCCTCGAAAAGAATGCTTCAAAAATTGCAACAATTGAGGCATTGAAGCTTTCAAATCACTGATTTCCAGAGTTTCAATCTGATTCGAAAAAGCAATCAAATAACACCTTCGATTCGTTTTGACCGCCATCCGAACAATTGCCAAGGTCAAAGCTTTCGCCACCATTTCGGGCATTCCCTCCATCGAGCCACTGGTATCCAAACACAAAATAAAAGGACCTTTTTCTAAATCAGGTTGTTCCCGCCGAAAGGTCTTTTGAAAATCGAGCAAGTTGGTTTGGTAATCATAGCACTGCAACTTTTTATCTGCCAATCGTTTGATAAACAAATCTTCTGTCCCTTTATCCGCCAACAACGCCACTTCCGAAGGCAACAAACTTCCCAAATCATCTCCAAGCCGCACGCCCGTTATCAAAGACTTCACCGCATACCGTATTTCCGCATTTGGAATCGGCACCATCTCAAAAGTCTTTCGGCTACTGTTCCTCAAACTTCCGAGCAATTCCGCCAATTGTTGCAGTTCCTTGTCTTTTTGCAAAAAAGCAGCATATTTTTCAAACTCTTTGAAATCCGCCATTTCCCAAGTACTTTCCGACAAATCCCACAGTTGTTTGACCTCCTGTGTCACCTCCTCCAATGCTTCTTCCAAAATCTCAAACTGGGTAATTTTCGCTTTTATTTTGCTTTGAAAAACCTCCTTTTGTTCCTCCAATGCTCGATTTTCCTCCCTCAGTTCTTTTGCCTTCAATGCCTTTTTCCAAGATTGCAGCAAATGTGCTTGCAACAAAGCCACACTTTCTCCCCACTTCTTTTGCAGCAAATCATTCCCCAAAGAAATTTTCTTTTGCGCTTGCAGTTCCTGCCATTCACTTTCGTAAAAGGGCAAATTCAATTCCGCAGTACCGTAATGAGTCGAAATAAACTGCTTAAAAAACAACCATTTCCCTTCAAAAGCTTCGCCCTTCAATGCCTCAAAACTTTGCTGCAATCGCTGCTCATGGGCAGAATCTTTCTCGCCCTTGTCCTTTTCGACACTGGTTAAAAATTCTTGCCAATCCTCCAAAATCAAATTCGACAATTCGAGATTTTGAGGAAGGGTCAGGAAATCGGGGATGTTATGGGGTGTTTGGTTTGTCAAATCAATTTGATTATTTAAGACAATTCTGTAGTGGCGAATTCATTCGCTGACACACTCTACAAGGTTTAGCAGGGTTGTTTTTTTATTTAAATCACTGTTATTCAATCTTTTTTAAAACTCAAATCTGTTTTCACACACTACTTGCAGCGATTGAAATCACTGATACAAAGGCAGTATTTTTAATCAATCACCTTATCAAAAGATTCATTACAAAGAATACCGAACCATCAATTCCTTCAAGTCCAACTCCAACAATTTAAGTTGTTGAGCAATCCGTTTTCGTTCATCCGATTGCAGTTGATTCAGGTTTTGTTTTACAAACAAATGTTGATTCTCAACAGCATTTTCTGTTTTTGAAGGATTTGGAATACCTGCCAAGACTTGTTCTTGTTGCTTCAATAAACCTGCAATTTTGCCCCTCCAAACTTCTTTCATTTCCTCATTTGGAGGCTGCATCACCTTTCGACTTACCGTTCTGGCAGTCATCACCAATTTTTGGGATTGCGTATTCACAATCAAAGTATTGTCCGCAGATGCTCCACAAACCGCATAATGCCCATACAATTGGAAATCAGCATCCCACAACTTGATGGCAAGCGGTTTTTTGCCCACTTGAAGCCCTCGATAATCGTTCACTTCAATAAAAGGATGGGGAATGTTTTCGACGCGAAAATATTGATGCTTATCGTGTTGGGTGATGCTCGGTTCTAAAACCTGATTATTGATAGTCGTAGTCAGGGAAGTTTTGATTTCTGCTTTGAAGTCCTCTATCTCTTTTTCGATTTGCTGCAATTCCGTTTGAACGCTATTGGCTTGTTTGTTAATGGCTTTCACCACAACTTCTTCAACTTTGAATTGGCTTTGAGGTTGATTCCAAATGCAGTGAGCAATCAAAAAACAATCTTGCAAATTAACCGATTTTCGCTCATTCAACAAAGCAGAAGTACGCAACATTTGCACGATTTTTCGCCAACGACGGTCGGAAATATAATAATCCGATTCGGAGTTTTCGGATTGCAGTTCTGCCAATGTTTTTCGTATGGAAGTAATGCATTGCAGCACTTCAAGAGGTAGGTTTATGTGTGGTATTTCTTCTTGCCAAGCATTGTACTCTTTACTGCTGATTTTCAGGTTTGCAGGAACATTGTCCACATACAGCTCCAAAGGTTTGGTGAGCATTTCAAAGAAATTCTCTTGATTTTGAATCCCTTCTACCACATAGCGAATCAAAAACCTATCCCACAAAGCTTCCAATCCTTGACCCGCTTCGGGCAATTCATTGGAGGCTGCCAACAATAAGCGCATCGGAACGGCTATTTCTTGCTTGCCATTTCGATAGACTTTTTCGTTGATGATGGTGAGAAGCGCGTTTTGGATAGAAGGTCCAGCCTTCCATATCTCATCCAAAAACACGACTTCTGCATCAGGCAGATAACTATCAGTTAGTCGCTCGTATTTGTCTTCCTCTTTGAGTTTGGAAATCGAGACAGGGCCAAAAATTTCGTCGGGTGTACTGAATCGGTTCATCAAATACTCAAAGGATGTTCCCTCCGCAAATACATACTTCAATCGTCGGGCTATCAAACTTTTGGCTACACCTGGTCGCCCCAATAAAAAGATGCTTTCGCCTGCGATTGCTGACAAAAAAGCCAAGCCAATGACCGTTTCTTTTTCGTAGATGTCTTGATTGAGGTATTGAAGTAAGTGTCTTATCCTGTTATTCATCGAATTGTATTTATGGAACGAACAACAAAGATAAGACACTTAGGTTTTACGGCGCTCTCAAATTCAACCTATAAATGCAACAATACGTAAATCTAAATCAACGAATCACTGTTTATTTAGATTTACGATTAGTTTTTTCATTGTTTGTTGAAACCAATTCTTCAAGGAAATTCATGATAGGTTTTTTCATAAAATCATCAAATGAAAAATTACTTTTTGCAGGCAATAAATCTCCAATAGGTATCGAGGAATCTTCTTTTAATATTTTAGCAAAATCGTTTATTAACGTTTCCACACTCTTTTTAAAAGGAAGAGTAGGTAAGGTATAAGATTTTATATCGTTGGTATATAGTTCAATAATAGGAAAAATTAAATCATAATCGTTCCAATACAATTGCCCATTATCTAAGGTATAATCCTTAAACAAAAGAACATTTAAGTATTTTTTGACCTCTGGATGTGGAGAAGAAATCAAAAAAGGAGCGAAATTCACATTTTGTACAACGTCATCATCAAAGTGAATTTCCAATACATAGTCATACAAGTATTTCACTTTAGAAATAATGATGATTTTATCTTCCTTTGTTTTTGAAGTATCATCAACAATCCTAATTTTTTTTGATTTTTTAATCATATCCTTCTTGTGATAATTTCTGTTTCAATCTTTTCGTTATCAACAAAGAAACTAATCCATTTCTCCACTATTTGCTCTGCATACTCTACTACAAACTTCCTGAAATTTTTCAATTGTTTACCTGTCAAAGGATATTTTCCTTTAATTGCAACAATTCTAATTTCTTCAATCTCCCCATCTATAACTAGAATCTCTGCTTTAGATTCTTGTCCTGAGTATTCGCCATGAACATGAATAGGTTCATGCTCATTTGAGTAGAAAAAATGGCTATTCCTAAGTATTCGTAAAGTTTAGGCACTGCTTGAATTTGTTTAAATGATAAACAATAATCGGCCTGGTAAAGTTTCCTCCTCTAAAACCTCACCTTCACCCCCATCAAAAAGTTCGTTCCTGCCTGTGGATAATAGAAATTGTAGTTCGTTGGAGCAGGATTGTTTTCACCAAACAAAATGAAGTAAGTATAACCATTTGGTTCGTACAAAACATTGAAAACATTGTTGACCAAAAGATTGAAGCCAATTTCTTTGAAAATCACATCCTTCAAGGTGTATTCCAATTGAAGGTGATTCACAAAAAAGGCATCCAATTTACGATTTTCGTTGGCGGTGTTGTCCAAAAATTGGTCGCCCACATATTTGCTCAACAAACGGAAATCCAAGTTTTTGGCGGGCGAATAAGTCAGGGTTGAGGCGGCAATGATATTGGGCGAAAAGGCAATTTCGGTATTGGTGTAGGTAATGGTTGTATCACCTACATAGCCCCAATTGACATCATCAGTGAAAATGCTGGTCGATTGGTCAAATTCTAAAATATTGCTCGTTCCTAAAGTTAGGTTGGCTTCCCACTTTAATTGGCTGCTCAACTGAATACCTCCAGATAGCTCTATTCCATGACGGTAACTTTTGGCTACATTCTCTTGAATAGTAGCCCCTACATCGTTCAAATTTCCCGTTGGCACCAATTGGTCTTTGTAATTCATCACATAGACATTGGCATTAAAAGCAGCACGATTCCCTTGGTATTGATACCCCAATTCCACATTTTGTAATTCTTCCGCAACAGGCTCTATCGCATTGTCAATAATATTGCTGCGGGTAGGCTCACGGTGTGCTATCGCAAACGAAGCATAAAAATTGCTGCGCTTGTCCAACTGATAATTGAGACCAATTTTGGGGTTGAAAAAACTAAAATCTTTTTGGAAGCGAACGTTCCCTTGGTCTTCGTCTATTCCCTCAACAGCATAGTTGATATTACGGTATTGCAGGTCAATAAAAGTATTGAGTTTGTCGGAATGCTGCAACTCACTTTTAAGATAGACATTGAACTCTTTTTTGTCGCCCACATTGTCGTAAAATCGGTGTCCAAGATTGCCATTACCCATGAATTGCGCCCAAATCACCTCGCCAAAATGGTCGCCTTCATAGCTGTTCCATGCTCCGCCAAGTGTCGCATTCAAGCGGTCTTTGCGGTAGTTGAAGCTGGAAGTAAAACCATAAAAATCATTGTCCAACCACTTTCTGCGAATCAAATCGGTTTCCTCCACCAAAACCATCGCACCATCGACTTCTTCAAAAACAGAGGTGTTTTCCAAGCCATAATCTGCCAAGTCTTCTCCATCTTTGAACTGCTCAAAATAACCTTCTCCATGCGTGAAATGCCCTGCCAAATTGAAGTTCAAATTGGGGCTGAGTGCTTGTGCAAAATACAATTGGTAGTGGTCTTGACCGTAGTTATCTACTTCGTTTTCATAGGTATAAAAATTGGCGGTGCGGTCGTTTTCCAGTTGAAATTCATCAATTCCGTACCAAGATTGGTAGGTCACTTCTCGCCCTGCAAAGGCATTGAAGCGCAAGAGGGTATTTTTACCATAGTAAGCTGCGGACATGAACCAAGAATCCAAATCGGAACTCGCTCTGTCCACATAACCATCCGAAGTAATTTTGGACAAACGCCCTTCGATGACAAATTTATCGCTCAACAAGCCCGAACCAAAAGCGACATTGTGTTTGCGGGTATTGAAAGAGCCAAAAGTATGGTTGGTTTCGCCATAGGCATCCTTATTGAGTTTGCCCGTCAAAACGTTGATACTTCCTCCAAATGCACCTGCGCCATTGGTCGAAGTTCCAACTCCACGTTGGATTTGGATGTTGTCAATCGAAGAACCCAAGTCGGGCAAATTCACCCAAAAAACGCCATGTGATTCGGGGTCGTTCAGAGGAATTCCATTGATCGTCACATTGATGCGAGTAGCATCTGTGCCTCGTATGCGAATGCCTGTGTAACCTACGCCTGCGCCTGCATCGGAGTTGATAACTGTTGAAGGTGTTTGCTGCAATAAAAAAGGCACATCTTGTCCCAAATTGAGGCTTTCGATTGCTTCTTTGTTCAATTCTGAATAAGTTGTTGCAGTATTTTTTGAAGCTCTTGTAGAAGCGACAATGACTTCATCCGAAAGAATTTCTGCAATCGGTAAAGCCACTCTCAACTCAATATCCTCTATCAGTTCAATCTCTTTTTTGTAGGTCTGAAAACCAATAAAACTGATTTTGATTTGGTAGGTTCCCGCCCGCAAATTTTCTAAGCGAAATTGTCCATTTTCGTCCGTAACGGTTCCACCAAAAGTATTGGTCAATACAATGTTTGCGCCTACAATAGGGTCGGCTTCTTCGGTGGTGACCGTTCCGAAAATGGTGTGTTGGGCATGACTCGAAAAAGTAGCCGTACAAAAGAAAAGAAGGGTAATGAGGGTTTGTATTAAGTATTTCATTTTGAGAATTGTAAGATTGAAAAAAAAAAAAAAAACCATCAATTCAATCAAATTTATAAATGAAATTGGAGTAAAAAGGAGAGAAGAAATCTTGAATGAAATACGTGGAT
>JBGCDY010000478.1:0-5609 GCA_045105835.1 Chitinophagales bacterium | reverse complement strand
CATGGTGAGGTCTCCAGTCAATATCTGATACAGGACGAGAACAAGCAGTTGCTGCACCCAACAATTCCGCCAATTCTTCAATCATGCCCCAGTTTTCTGGTCCTTTCAAACCTCTACCCGCCGAAACCACCAATTCTGCCTCAGGCAATGGAATGGTATCCGAAGCCTTGCTAACCGATAGTACTTTCACCTTTACGGCATCAGCACCAACGCTTGTCGCAAAATCTTCTACACTTGCACTGCCTTCTCCCTTGCTTACGGTGTAAGAGTTGGGATTCAAGCCGATTACTTTTGTGCTACTGTGAAGAGTATAGTCTGCAAATGCTTTTCCTGAAAAAACAGATTTGCGGACAGTAAAGTCGCCATCAACGCTTGGAAGTGCAATTGCACCTGCCACAAAACCAGCCTTCAATCGAACTGCCACACGAGGAGCCAAAGCTTTTCCTGTGCTGTTGTAAGAGATGACAACTGTATCAGAGCCAGTAGATTCTACCACTTCCGAAACAATTTTGGTATAAGCACCTGCATCAAAATTGTGAAATGCAGCATTGCTTACCTTCAATACCTTGTTGGCACCATAAGCACCCAATTGAGCCAATTCACCAGCATCAGCAGCACCAATCGAAAGAGCGATTACTTCTTTGCCGCCCATCAATTCAGCTGTTTTTGCAGCATAAGAAACTGCCTCAAAAGCTGCTTTTTTTAATTTTCCATCACTGGATTGGTTTATATATACTAAAACAGACATTGTATTTGATTTTTTTAGAAACAATGAAATGAAAACAAACGATTTAGAAAAGATTATTTGCAGTGAGTGTCGACTGCTCAATTCCAGGTCGTTTAAATTGCTTTTGCCTCTTCGTGAAGCAATCGCACCAATTCAGCAGGATTGTCTGCATCTACCAATTTCACAGCAGAACGCTGAGGAGGAAGTTCATATACTTTGATGCTGCTGAGTGTTTCTACTTCAATAGCAGGAACAACTTTAAGAGGCTTGCGACGAGCCATCATAATTCCATGCATATTGGGAATCAATTGTTCTGCCAAGCCTTTTTGTCCACTTGCGACAAATGGCGTATTAACTTCTAATTTTTCTGTTCCACCTTCAATCTCTCTTTCGATTGTAGCTGTAGACCCTTCCATCTCCAATTTGGTTGCCATGGAAATATAGGCTACATCCAACATTTCAGCCAACATACCGCCTACAGTAAAACCATTGTAATCAATGGATTCTTTGCCTGTAAAGATAATATCGAAACCACTTGCCTGAGCATAGGCTGCAATTTGACTTGCTACAAAATATGCATCAGATGGATCTGCATCAATACGAACCGCATCATCTGCACCGATAGCCAATGCCTTTCTAATGACCTGATCATTGTCTTTCAGCCCTACATTCACAACCGTTACTTTTCCTCCAAGTTGTTTTTTCAACTCAATACCACGTACCAGTGCATACCATTCATCGGTTGGATTCATAATCCATTGCACATTAGTTGTATCAAATTTTGTATTATTGTCGGTGAAAGCAATTTTTGCAGTAGTATCTGGCGTTTTGCAAATACAAACGAGAATATTCATAGATATTTGAATTTTTTTAATACTATATTCAAAAAACGGTGCAAAGATACTAAATATTTACCAATTTTACGACTATGAATAGATTGTCACAACTCAAAGCATTTTTAGCTGAGAACCCCAATGATCCATTTCTTCAATATGCGATGGCATTGGAATATCTCAAACAAAAAGACCAAACAGAGGGGCTTCGCATTTTTAAGGAGCTGACCCAAAATCATCCGCAATACGTGGGAACTTATTATCACTTAGGTAAGTTAGAAGAAGAGTTGAAAGAATACGACGCTGCTTTGGCTACTTATCAAAAGGGAATGAAGATTGCCTTGGAGCAAAAAGACCGACATGCTCACAAAGAACTACAAGGGGCATTCAATATGCTTCGGGATGAATTGGAGGATTGGTGAGTTGGGAAAGAGCAGTTGAGTGAAGTAAGTGAGGATACAGAAATGGGATGCGAGTAAGACTTCAAATTCCTTATTATCAAAACGTTAATAATATTATTGATTGAGGTTGTCCCACCACTTAAATGCAGGTTGAAAAATAAGTTCTGCATTTGAGATTTGGACTTTTGATTTTTCAAAAAAAACTCTTTTACTCAATATTTAAGCCTGAAAAAGAAATAACAAATCAAGTATGCATTATCAAAGAACCCCTCTTAGCCTTTGGTTGAGAGATGGAGAAGGACCAACTTTAGATTTTAAGGTGAGCATTACCTCTCGCCCCAAAATTGCACGCTCTATCGTAGCATTTGCCAACAGTAGAGGAGGCAAAATTTTGGTGGGAGTCGAAGACAACAAGCGGGTGATAGGGGCAGATATTGGAGGAGAAATGTATGAATTGGAGAAGGCAGCAGAATTGTTTTGTGTGCCAGCCATCACTCTTGAGTTTGAAGAATATGAGACTGCTCGCCAAAAAATGTTGCTCATCGCTCATGTGCCTGAAAGTAGTACCAAACCGCATCAATGTATCGACAAAAAAGGGCGAAAGAAAACATACGTGCGTATTGCAGATGAATGTGTTGTGCCCAATTCGATGATTCAAGAAGTATTGGAAAGCGGCTATATGAACAACTTGGAGCGCAATCACTATTACACCATTTTCAAGAATGAATTGATTAGTTACTTGAAAAAGAACCACAGTATTTCGATAACTACCTATATGGAAATCAAAAAATGCTCTGAGCGAAATGCCAAGCGTACTTTGCTGGATTTGCTATTTGAAGGAGTGCTTCAAATGAATGATAAACAAGAGTTTTTATTGGCTTAATGCATTAAAAAAAAGCTCAATAACGGTGGGTTTTGCCTCCCCCGTTATTGAGCTTTTTTTTCTTAGATTTGAATCTGGTTCATTTAAGTGATAAAACAAGATTAAATCAATCAATAAGGTTGTTAATATTTTGACCCTAAGGGATTTGAAGCCTCGCTTCTCTCATCCCATTTCTATCTATCTCACTTAATTGTCAATATTCTCTTAGATAAACTTGCACCAGAAGGTGTAGTTAGGTGAACATAATAGACTCCACTTGGCAAAGCCCTCAAATCAATCACCGTTTCGTACATGGTTTCCCCTGATACTTCCCCTTCATAAATAGTACGAACCAACTGCTTGTTGGTGTCAAAAAGTCGGACCAAAACTTCATCCACATCCTCTGATATTAACCGCAAATTTGTCCAATCTCTTGCAGGACTTGGAAAAACCTTCATGGCTTTTCGATTCGTGCCTTTTTCGCCATCTCGCTCCAATTCTACATAAGCCGAAGTTGTATTTCCAGCACAATCAGTGATGATAACTGTATAGCCACCTGCAAAAAGATAGTCGATTTCGGAGTCATTGTCACCATTTGACCACTCATAAGTATATCCTCCACAGCTGGTATCTCCGTTCGCAACAGTTACTTCAATCGTACCATCACTTTCGCCCAAATCGGTTTCGTTGATGGTAATGGCGGTTTCTATGATGGGCAAATTGATGTCATCATCTCCCGCTTCTCCCAAGTCAAATTGATAACTACAATCGTGTGCATCGGTGATTTCAAAAATCCAGGCCTCCAATGGTGACGCTTCAATTTGAAACTGATTGTCGGCTAATTCCAAAACATCAACTGTTGTTTCGCTTTCTTCGATTTCCGTAATGATTTCATATTGGTAAGGTGCTATACCACCTGCTACTTCAATGTTGAATGCGTGTTTGTCCATAGGAGGAGCAGCCGCCCAATTGCTTTGCTCAAAATTGGTGGATAAAATAGGAGGCTCGATAATTTTGATATTATCCGAAACACTGCAATTACTTTGTTTGTCTATCACCGTAATCTCGTAATCATCCGCAGGTAATTCTTCATGGAAACTTTCTGTTAAATGCGTTTTGTTCCACAAATAAGTGTACTCACTTGAACCTCCATTTGCAGTGATAGAAATACTTCCATTATCTGCTCCGAAACAACTCACATCTGTTGTGATTACTTCCATGGAAGGGTTTTCTGCAACATTCAATTTGGCTCGAATAGGGAAAGTGCAAGTGTTTTGCATGTCGCTGATTTCAAAGTACAACCAATGGTCGCCCAAAGGCATAACGGTCAAATATTCATTCTCTTCTTGTGTATAAAAACCTGCCGAAAGTGTCTTTTCTTCATTACTGTACCATATTTCGGTTGCTTCCAAATATGCACCTTCGCCTTTCTTAATAGCAAGCCCCAAGGTTTTGTCATGGCATATTTGAATAGGGCTGACAACCATACCAATATTGGTAAGAGGCTGTGTACCAAAACTATCGTACAAGTCTTCTATGATTCCATGATTGGTGATATTGCTTTGGTTCCAGTTGTCTCCTTCAAAACTTGTAGTAATAAAACCCCAGTTGATGATATTACTGCTCAAACCATTCACAATCGCACTTTCTACCAGTATCGTAGCGCATTTTTCGTTGGTAAATGTGGATTGATTTTCAATTCCCCTATTGAAGGTATTGGTGATTTCAAGGCTTTGGAAATTGGTGAAAATACCCAAATTGGCGATGCCTGACCAGGTAGTATTGCTGACGCTCATTTCTCCATGATTTTCAAATTTCACCTGTGACCACAAACCAGCTGTGATGGATTCATCAATACTCAAAATGTGGTTGTTGATAAAAGTAGCAGCATTGAAGATGCCTACATTTTGAGAGGCTTTTATTTGAAGCGTACCATTGTTTTCAAAAATATTCAGATTTTCAATTCCATTTTTATTCACATTTTGAATGTCAAGTATTCCATGATTGATAAAGCTGAAATAGTTCATAATTCCCTGCAAACCAGTATCCAAGATGTTCAGGTTTGCGTGGTTTACAATGGTAGAGTAATTCAAAATCGCAGCTCGATTGGAGGATTCGATATTGATGGTTCCATAATTATCAAAAGCTTCGTGGTTGGTTATTCCCTCGCTGGTTGTAGTATGGATGTTGATTTGACCTTGATTGTTGAAGCTTCCCACATTTTGAAGCCCAAACTTACCTGACTCCAAAATATCAATGGTACCTGTAGTGCTAAAATCTAAATAATTTTTTAACCCAGTAGCACCACTTGCTTCAATGTGTATCGTTGCAGTGTTGTCAAAAGTACCAATGTTTTCGATGCCTATATCCTTTGAGCTTAGAATCTTTATTTGACCATTGTTGCTTAGGCTTTTGAAATTGAAAACCCCGTGCGTACCTGCGTTATTGGATTCAATCATACCATTATTGACCAAAGTACCTTCATTGCTGATGCCAAAAGAAGAAGCTTCTTCAATCAGAATACTTCCTTGATTTTGAATCGTTCCCTTATTACTTATTCCAATAGAGGAATTTCCATTGATAATCTGCAATACTCCATTAGCTTCAATGTCGAGACTTGCGCCTTCGTTGAGAGTCAATGATTGGATATTCGGAACAGTTTGAGAAATGATGGGCTGATTGTTGGTAAGAGGGATTTCTATGCGGGCAGTTGGGACATCATTTGAACTCCAATTTTGAGGATTATTCCAGTTGTTATCTACGGCACCTGTCCATACTTGTCCAAA
>JBGCDY010000477.1:0-10393 GCA_045105835.1 Chitinophagales bacterium | reverse complement strand
TCAAATTGGAGAAATTCTGAGTATAGAATGTGCATAAAATCTGCTCCCCCCATTGGGCCACCAGGATGTCCTGATTTGGCCTGTTCGACCATTGCCGCTGCAAGTATGCGTATGTTGTCAGCAGATTGGAGGGAAGGATTTGTTGTTTCTTGAGTGATTGGAGGTGTATTCATTGTGTTTATTAAACAATTAGAGTTTTAAGTAAGAAGTACAGCGTTTCAAAAAAATTATTGGTTATTGAAGACCGCAAATATTTTTGATTTTTTGACAAAAACTGTGAACCGAGACTTCGATAGTTTCATCTTTTTAAGATTCTTATCTTTTCATAACCATAGTCCGTTATTTAGAAACTAAAACGACCGAAGTCTTTATTTTCTCCACGAAAATTGTCAGAGAACCATATTTTTTGAAACACTGTAGAATGTCTGGATAGAGAAGCACTTCAATGAGAGGGCAGAAAAGAGACGCGAGATGTGTGACCTAAACCTATTCACTATCAATCTCTTTTGATTTTGTCCAGTTACTTCAAGTAAATTAATTCAACCCTTCTAAAAATCCTGTATGTGCCTTTTTGATTTGGAACTGATCATCGTAGAATAAAGGCCAATCAATATGTCCCCAAAAATTAAGCAACCAAGATTCATTGTCTTTCAGCCCCCAAATTGTGAGCGTAAACTTATTGGCTGCGGGAATGGCATTGTACACCTCTACGACTTCCCTGACCTTAGCTTGCTGCTCAACAGAACGGGCTTCGGTTAGAAAGGTTAGATTATTGTTTGGATTTGCTCGAACATCTAATTCTGAAAAATGAAGCAATAATCCCCGATTGACAACTTCCTGTGAAGCACTCGCAATTTGATTTTTGGAAGGGCCATTGTAAGAGATGTGCATCTGAAACCCAAATCCGTCAATCGGCACATTCTTAGCCAAAAAATCATCTACCATATCAAGGGCAGCATTGCGCTTTGTGGCATCTGTGACCATGTTGTAATCATTGTAGAAAATCAAAACATCTGGGTCAGCTTCCCTTGTCCATTTGTAGCATTTTTCGATGTAGTCAGGGCCCATTCTTTGTAAGAAAACCGAATTTCTCAAATTGCCATTTCCATCCTGAAAAGCCTCATTGACCACATCCCAAGAACGAACCTGACCTGCATATCGAGTGACCGTTGTCTGAATGTATTCCTTGACCATTGCTTCAAACTCTGCATCTGTTCCCCCAAAATTATCTACCCAGTTCGGTGTAGCAGAGTGCCAAATCAAGGCATGACCATGCACATGCATTCCATTCTCTACTGCATAGTTGACTATCGCATCCGATTTCGAAAAATCATAATTGCCCTGAGAAGGGTACATGACGTTCATTTTCATCTCGTACTCTGCTGTAAGGCTGTTGAACTCTTTTTTATAAATAGCATCGTATTGACCGCCCAACTTGCTGGTAGAGACTGCCATCCCAACCGCAAAAGTCTGTGCAGCGTCTTTGAGAGGGGAATTGGGTTCAGGTGCGTTTGCGTCAAGTGTGGTCGCATTGGAGGTGGAAGAGTAAGCAGATTTCTCAGTGCCTATTACCGTTCTAACCCGCACATAATAAGTCGTATTGGGAGTAAGACTGATGACATTGATTCCTGTTCCGTTTTCTCTCAAATCCACATAAGGTGCTACCAAATCGGTAAATCCATTGTCCAATGCCACCGTTGCTTCATAGGCATCTGCACCAGCTACCGAACTCCAATCAAGCCTAAATGAGGTTTGCCCTATGGTCGAAATATTAACAGAAGTTGGAGGATTCAACTCTACAATAGGTTCTCCACCTGTATCATCATCTTCTTTCGTACAAGAGAAAAATAAAATAAAAACGCTGAAAAACAATAAGTATTTATGAAGAAAGTTCGCTCGCAAATATTCCATTGGATTGAATTATAAAGTAAGTGAAATAACAAAAATGGATGCGCCTAAACGCATCCAAAACAAATGATCTAAAACTTTACGGTAATATTAAATTATTCACAATATCGGATGTTGTCTATATAGTAACTTCCTGGCGTATTGCCTTGAATCAATATCCAAGGATAGTTGATATCTGCACTCACCTCACCTACTAAGTTGTACTCCAAGGTCACCCAAGTACCTGCTGCCACATCTTGGAAGTAGCCTGTATTAAAATCCTCCTCAATCTGCAATTTCAGTGAGCCACCTGCCTCAAAGTAAACATCCACCGTTACTTTTGTTGCATTTTCGGTTACTACAGGAATGCTTCTGTTGGCATTTTCACCAAATGCGTCGGTTTGGGTCATTTTCAAAACCTTGGAAGATAGGTTTTCGGGAGAAACAGAAGGATTCTCCACAACGGTTACATTTTGCCCCCAAGCATTCCAATCTCCTACTTCTCCATCTTCAAAGTCTCCCAATAGGCTGCAATTATCCGCTGCAATATCCAGTGCGCAATATTTGATGTTGTCAATGTAGTAGTTGCCAGCAGTATTTCCCTGAATCAATACCCATGGATACTCACCACCTGAGGCGATTTGACCTTGAAGGTCATACTCCAATGTCACCCACTCACCAGCAGCAACATCCTGAAAATAACCTGTTCCAAAATCTGGCTCAATCTGCAATTTGAGCGAACCTGCTACTTCAAAATAAACATCCACAGTAATCTTAATCGCATTGGGAGAGTAGAAATCGGCGGTCAAGTTGGCATTTTGAGAAAACGGGTCAGTTTGGGTCATTTTCAATACCTTACTCGACGGATTGACAGGAGAAGGTTTCGGGTTGTCCTCAACACTCACTGCTTGTCCCCAAGAGTTCCAGCCTCCCACTTCTCCATCCTCAAAATCTCCAAGCAGTAAGCAGTTATCCGCATTCGGATCGGGCAAGTCAATGTCCCTTTGATTGACCATTACAGTTGTTTTCAAGGAGTCATACCCAGCATCGTTTCCGACCAAAAGGGTAATTTCATAATCCCCCATTTCTGGATAATAGGCAGTATCTTGCTCCATAGACGCATCTCTTTGGAAGCTGCCACCTGCATTAAATCGCCAAGCAGCAAACATACCATCACCTGTACTTGTATTGTTCAGGATAATATAGTTGGGGTTTTCTGACCAAGGAGTAGCAGTAAAACTCACATTGGGAATTTCGGTTTCTATTTCTCCGATATATATATCATCATCCTGACAAGAGGACAAGAAGAAAAGAGATAAGAGAAGTATTGCTGTGAATATTTGTATTAAAGTTTTCATTCGTGTTGAAGTTTGTTTGACTTTTTGAAAGCGCCTAAACCGCATTGACAGCAGAAAACAGCGCCTTGGTCGCAAAAAGTAATGTTAAAAGTTTAAAATTTTTAGGTCGTCATCATTGTTCGCAACAATCAATAACCTGTTTCTTGGGGTCAAAACTATTGCCATATCTTTCACATCTTTGGGCATCATCAAGCCCGATTCTGTATAAGGAATGACTGTAAACTGCCCCTTTCCATTGCCACGTAAATATTGTCCAATAGAAGCATCGTTCCTTTTGGTCTCTACTTCGGAAGTAAACAAATTACCTCCAAGTAGTAGGTCTTGATACCCATCCTTGTCTATGTCTTCTACCAATACTACATTGACAGAAGAAATCTGACAAATAGCAGGCAGTTCGTTTCTGATAAACTTTCCTGTTGTATCACTCAACCAAATCTGGCTCGCAAAGGAGTTGACCGAAAAGTGAATTTCCGACTGATTGAGTGCTTTTTCGCTGTAAACATCTGCGAGGCTTGCAGCTGCAAACTCATTGTAACTCTTGAATTTTTGTTTGATTTCGGGCATTTGCTCTGACGAACATTGACGACCACGAACAGGAAACTGCTCTCCTTCGTGGTGATAACTCAATACAATGTCCCGCTCGTCATTTTTGTCGTAGTCACTGACATACAAATCAAACGTCGCCTCTTCACTCGCTTGGTACTTGTAATTTTTGCCCAAATTGCCCAAAATCAAATCGTCTTTCCCGTCCTGATTCAAGTCACTTGCAGCAATGCTAAACCACCATCCCCGTGTTTGCGTTCCCGCCAATTCTGCCGTTACGTTGGTAAAATGTCCTTTGTCATTTTTGAAAAAACAAACAGGCATCCACTCTCCTACCACGACTATATCTGTGGCTCCATCTTGATCAAAGTCCGTCCACACAAAATCCGTTACCATACCCAACTGCTCCATTTCTGGCGCACGCTCGATTGTGACATCTTCAAAAAAGGTTTTCCCATCTTGCTGCTGATTCAACAGAAGAAATGTTTTGGCTGCTTGTCCATAGGTTTTTGGCACCAAACGCCCCCCTACCAACAAATCCAAATCTCCATCTCCATCAAAATCAAAAGCCTTCACTCTTGACCCTGAGCTGTTTACTTCTGGCAAAACGCCTGAAGATTTCGTCCAAACGCTACGATTGTTTAAGTACAATCTATCATTGTAAAATTCCGAACCAGGTTGTTCCTCATTGCCTCCACTCACCACATATAGATCTTCCCAGCCATCGCCATTTGCATCAAAAAACAATGCCCCCAAATCCTCGTATTTTTTATCTGCTTCAAAAGGCATAGAAGCAGATTTCTCAAAACCTCCCTCCTTTTGCTGCAAAAACAAAGCACCTGATTGACCGCTTGCCCCTCCAATGTAAAAATCAGAAAGCCCATCCTTATTCGCATCTCCTACCGCCAATCCTGGTCCAAACTGAGAGGTTGCATGCGGCAACAATCGCTCTTTGGCAAAGTCATTGGAGGTATTTTCCTGATGCTTAAAGGCTACACCCGAATCTTTCTCAACCGAAAAATAGGGTGCAACAGTAGCGACTTCATTGGAGGGAAAGCTTGCTTCTGAATAAGTTACCGTCAGTAATTGATTTACCTCCAATGACTCAAAAATCTGCGTTTTGCCATCAAACCAAGTCACTTTTAACTTGTCAATTTTTTGAGCATTTCCCAGTCCAAAATGCAGAATCGGTTCCGAAGCAGATTGAAAACCACGGGTTACCGTATTCTCTGCCACTTGTAGTCGACCTCCAATGTGAATTTCCGCCCTCGTACCTAAGCCAAAGCGATTGCCTTTCGGGCCAACAAATGCTACTCGCAGCCAATTATTGGAATTACCTTGGTTCTCAAAAATAGATGCGGGGTCATCAATGTTGTTGGTCACCAAATCCAAGTCTCCATCATTGTCCAAATCTCCATAGGCTGAGCCATTGGAGAAACCTTCAAAACTCAATCCCCACTCTTGGTTATTCTTCTTAAAAGTCAAGTTTCCTTGATTCTTAAAAACATAATTGTCAATTCGTTGGGAAGGAATACTTTGTGATTTCTCCAAATCCGAAGCCCCTGCGTTATTCTCCAAAGCATTGAAGAAATCTTTGTTATTGATGTCACGACGGGTTCCGTTGGTGATGTGAATGTCTTTCCAGCCATCATTATCCAAATCGGCAAACAGAGGTGACCAACTCCAATCTGATAAAGCCGTACCTGTCATTCTCGATACATCCCCAAATCTCGGTAGCCCATTTGCAGTGATTCCATGATTCAATTGAAGGGCATTCTCCATGTATTGATAGGTCAAACCCAAATCAATCATTTCTTTGAAACCCTCGGGATTCATGCTCGCCATATTGGCTTTGCTGCGAAAGTTGTCCTCGGGTGTCATATCGACTTGGAAAATATCCAACAAACCATCGTTGTTGAAATCTGCTACATCTGTGCCCATGCCGTAGTAGGCAGTGTGGGCTGTGGATTGGCTAATTTTATCAGAGAAAGTACCGTCCTGATTGTTCATGTAGAGATAATCGGGAGCTGCAAAATCGTTGGAAACATAGATATCTTGCCAGCCATCGTTGTTGAAGTCTCCTGCCGTTGCACTCAGACTCAAGCCAAAGTTTAAGACTCCCGCATCGGAGGTAACATCCGTGAATACCCCACCATCGTTTCGATACAAGTGATCGCTCGTTTCGGGTCGAGGGTTTCGGGCATTTTGGCTGTACACAAAGTTGGGGGATTTGAAATGAAGTGGGGGATAATTGGCCACATATACATCCAAGTCTCCATCTCTGTCATAATCAAAAAAGGTGGCTTGTGTGCTGTTGCCTGTGTCTGCCAAACCTAGCTCTGCTGCCTTTTCGGTGAAGGTCAAGTCACCATTATTGACAAACAATAGATTGGCAGTACTTGACCATTTACCAGAAATTGAAACATAAATATCTAAGAATCCATCTCCATTTACATCTGCCATCGCAACACCTGTATCCCAACGCTCATTGCCTGTGACTCCTGCTGATTGGGTAATGTCTTTGAATTGGAGGTGCCCACCTTTATTCGAAGTTTGATTCAAATACAATTTATTTTCTTCCATATTGGAAGTAAAATAAAGGTCTTGCAGACCATCGTTGTTCAAATCTCCGATAGCCACTCCACCTCCCATGTATAAATATGGATAGGTGAAGTAGTTCTTGGCTTCGGTTTCGGATATTGTATTGGAGAATTCTACACCAGTAGTGCTTTCATTCAAACCAACGAAAAGGGTATTAGCTTCCTGTCTCTTTTTCTGGCAACCAGAAAGAAGCAGTAGCAATACAATCCATCCCGCAATGTGTTTGAATGAGAGCATTGAAAATATTTAGAAACCAGGATTTTGTTCTGATGCTGAGATATTTGGATTCGTGTTGATTTCTCGGAACGGAATTGGAAATCGTTCATGAATACCTTTTTTGAATCCAAATTGTGCCAACTCTTCGTCTGCCATATCCCAACGAATCAGGTCTTGGAAACGAACTTGTTCTCCTGCAAGTTCGACCTTGCGTTCGTGAACGATGGCTTCAAAAATATCCTCTTTGTTTGCTACAGGATACAAAGCATCCATTTCGGCTGTGCCATATCTTGGCATTCCGACACGGTCTCTGACTTGGTTCAGCAAATCAACCGCTGCTGATGAATTCCCAAGTTCGTTTTCTGCTTCTGCCAACATCAACAAAACATCTGCATAACGAATCACTCGACAGTTGATTCCAGATGCTTGGTTTTCGTTGGACTGCTTGTAGTAAAGTTGGTATTTTTTCCAAGCAACGGTTCGCTCCAATGGCAACTCAACGGTCTGATTGCCATTGTTGAATAAGTCGCCATTGACATAAAAGTTGGCACCAAAACGGGGGTCGTTTGATTCGTACTCATCTACCAAATCTTGACTTGGGTAAGAATTGAACCAATCGTTCCAGCCCATATCTTGACCTCTAAAGCTAAATTCGTGGATGCCTGTTCCTGTTCCTACTCCATTCCAATCAGTCGTTGCTCCAAATGCAAGTGTGAAGTTGATTTCGTAAACAGATTCAATATTGAACTCTGTCTCCTCCAAGAAATTATCTTCATAATTACTCGTCAAAGCATAGCCTGACATGGATTTGAAGGCATCTGCTGCTGCTTGCCATTGTTCTGTGTGGAGGTACATTTTACCCAAAAGTGCTTGTGCTGAACCTGCAGAAGGTCGCCCTCCATCTGTATTGGCTTTGCTGCTCAATTTGCTGGCTGCGTCCTGAAGGTCTTCTATGATTTGAGCATATACTGCTTCTTCGGTTGCTCTGGGCTGCCCTTCTCCTGTTGGCTCGATATAGAGGGGAACTCCTCCAAATCGCTGCACCAACATAGAATAGTAGAAAGCACGCATAAACTTGGCTTCTCCAATAGATTGACGGATGAGTTCGGTGGTAACATTCTCAAATTTGTCTTCGTTTTGGATAACAAAATTGGCTTTGTTGATTCCTCGAAAACAGTTGTCCCAATATTCGAAAATGTAGCCATCGTCTGCATCGTAATTGAAGTCGAAATAGACACGTTTGTTGGCTTCATGCTGTGGGTTGGTTTCTACCTCGTGTGACATGTTGTCGTACATGTAGTACCAAACCCTTGAGAACAATGCTTCTGTTTGTAGGTTGGCATAGATGGCATCTACTGCAGATTGTAGCTGTTCAGGTCTTTTGAAGTAAGTGTCTTCTGATAGTTCATTGGGGTTGGCTAATTCCAAATCGTCTTTCCCACAAGAAACTATGGCAAAAAAGACGATGCCAATGGTTAAAAGTATTTTAGATAATTTCATCTGTTTGTTTTGTTTTAAAATTTGATTTGAAGGCCACTAATGTAAGTTTTGGAAAGCGGATAATTTCCTCTGTCAAGACCAACCTGTGAAGAATTGTTGCCTACCAAAGAGGAAGATCCTACTTCTGGATCAAGCCCAGAATAATCTGTAATGGTCACAAGGTTTTGTCCACTGACATAGAAGCGGATACTCGTACTGCCTTGTTTTCCAATGTTTCCAAAAGTGTATCCCAGTGTTACATTCTTCAACCTTGTGAAAGAACCGTCTTCTACAAATCGGTCGGAAGGAACGAGGTTTTCTGGATCAGTCGTGATACGGGGAATATCTGTGTCTCTATTGGAGGGAGTCCAAGCGTCTAATGCTTGCGGTCCTGCATTGAAAAAACGACGTCCACCTTCTAAATCCCAGATATTGGTGTTGTAGATTTCATTGCCTTGCATTCCATTGATAAAAACACTGGCATCGAAGTTTCCGTAGTTGGCACGAAGGGAAAATCCGTAGGTGAAATCTGGAATTGGATTGCCAATAACTGTTTTGTCAAAATCATCTATAACACCATCTGGCACACCTGCTTCTCCAGAAATATCTCTGAATTTAATATCTCCTGGCTGTGCATCTTCCTGCAAAGGAGAAGTCAAAATTTCTTCAATGTCTTGGAATAACCCGTCTGTGACAAAGCCAAAGAAGTGATTTAAGGATTCTCCTTCGATACTTCTCAAAATATCGGAGCCTTCAAAACTTCCATTACCCAGTACTTCCCCATTTAAGTTTTGTACGATATTGTTGGTGGTACTTAGGTTGAAGTCTACCGACCATTTGAGTGGGCCTTCTGCATTGTTGTAGCCTACATTGAATTCAAATCCATCTACTTCCACTGACCCTACATTTCGAGGACCATTTCCATTGTGTCCACCCAATGATGGAGTCAATTGAACGTTGATGAGCAAGTCGTCGCTGACGTTTCTGTAGTATTCTGCAGCAAAGGAAACTCGGTTGTCCCATAGGTACATATCCATTCCCACATTGGTCATTGTGGTCGTTTCCCAACGCAAGTCTGGAGTTGCGACATTCCCTGCGGTTGTACCCGAACCCAAGTACACTGAGCCTGTCAAAATATCAACAAAAGAACTGTTGTAACTACCTGTATTGATGGAGGCGGCATAGCGGTATTCTCCAATTCTATCGTTACCGACTGTTCCTACACTACCTCGAAGTTTTAAGCTGCTGATTATTCCACTTTGTGGGAAGAAAGACTCTTTGCTGACTACCCATCCTCCTGCAACGGAATAAAATCCTGCCCATCTATTGGAGGGACCAAAGCGAGAAGATGCATCTCGGCGGTAAGAACCTGCAAGAATGTATTTTCCATCGTAATCGTAATTGATTCGACCTAAATAACCGATTCTTGTGTACTCAAATTGGAATGAACCAATTTGTGCGTCTATATTTGTGAGGTTTGGAATTTCGTCTGTAATGGCATTCGTGCTGCTTGCGCCTGCACGGGTGTCTAATGAGTTGTTTCTTTCTGATAAGAGCAACACGTCAAAATTGTGGTTTCCAAAACTCTTCAAATAATTGAGTTGTCCAAAGGCTGTGATTTGGCGGTGTGTACCATTTCCTTGACCTATGACGGCGAATGGAACGGCTGTTGGCTCTCCTGAAAAAGAGGGGGTAAAATCATTGTTGTTGAACGACCAATAGTCTAATCCTCCTTGTACTCTGAATTTCAAACCATCCATTATTTCGTATTCTGCATAGAGATTACCCAATAGGTTGGTTCGTTTTTGGGAGCGTTGGGGATGTGCCAATACTCGGACAGGATTTTCTGCATCTTGTGCATCCAAAGAGTTGTCTACTCCTTGATAACCTCCAACGTTTGCTGAGTTGAAAACGGCAAAATAGGGTGGCATTTTGATGGCGTGTTCGATGGCTGAACGTCCACCTGCTGTGCTTTCTGGCGTTCTATCTACCAATGAAACAGAAAGGTTTTCACCAATTTTAAGTCTGCCCAACGTAAAATCGCTATTGGCACGGAAAGAGTAGCGGTCTGAACCTGTATTGAGCAGCACTCCTTCTTGGTCGATATAACCTGCTCCTACTCTAAAAGTCGAATTTTTACTTCCCCCTGAAACTGCAAGATTATGGCTTTGCATAATTCCATTTTGAAAAATTTCATCTTGCCAGTCGGTATCATTGTTGATGAGATCTGCATATTGTGGGTCGTCGATTCGACCGCCTGCAACTCCCCAATTGGCAGCGTGTTGGAGGTACTGTGCTCGGTTCATCAC
>JBGCDY010000476.1:0-9752 GCA_045105835.1 Chitinophagales bacterium | reverse complement strand
GGAGGAGGGGCAGCCTTTTTCGACTTTGACCAAGACGGTTGGCTGGACATCTATGGGACTACGGGGAGGGAGTGTGACCAAGAACCCTTAGATAGAAAGGAACTACTCACTTGGTTATGTTTTTGAAAGGTAGGTTCACGTTGTATGAGGTTCTTTTACATCTAGCCGTTCCTGTTCAAAACCATCAGCCAATCCGTTGGCATAGAAGCCCTACACGAAGGCAAACAATATCTAAGGGGAGTAAGGAATAGTTGGGTATTTACGCCTCTAAAGGCATCAAAGCAATAAGTACGGCTTGCTGAATAGATAGGAGGAGTAGCGGTAAAAGAGAATTCATTCCACCTAAATATTAAAATTCATCTATCCAAGGTTTTAATGGAGGTATAGAAACAAGAACCAATGTTTTAAAAAAAAGTATGTATGAAAAAGTACTTCTTAGTATCATTTATTGGATTATTTTTTTATCAAACTTTTGCAGCCCAAAATCTAACTTTGGAATTAGATACTCTTAAGTTTTCAGGTCAGAAAGATATGAAACAAGGCTATTGGGAGTTTTTTGATGAAAATCAACAAATTCATATTCATTGCAATTATAAAGACAATATATTAGATGGGAAATATACTGAATTACAGATATATGGAGATACTATTGTTACCGTTAATATGCAAAAAGGACTAATGAATGGGCTATATAAACGATTTTGGCCAGGTAATATTATTTATGTAGAAGTAAATATGATAAAGGGGAAACGCGAGAATATTCAAAAAGAATATAATCTAAAGGGAACTCTTAAAGTAGAGGCTTTCTTCAAAAATGATTTACTACATGGAAACACAATTTCTTGTCACTCTAATGGTAGAGTAGCTACGAAAATTTATTATGAAAATGGAGAACGAATAGGGGTTACTCCGTTTTATCACAAAAAAGGGTGGTTGGAAAAAGAAATTATGATAGAAAATGGCAATCGTCTTTGGATAAAACACTATAATAAAAAAGGAACTATAGTAGCTCAGGGAATTATGAAGGAGGGGACTAATGAGTTATTACATACCGAGGTTTATGATAAAAATGGTGAAATTAGAAAAAAAGTTTTTCTAAATAATGAAGGCTTTCCTATTCTCACAAAACTATATGATAAGGAAAATAATTTTGTGAGAGATATTAAACACAAAGAGCCTAAGCTTAATAAGGTACTTCGGATATTGGAAGGGAGACAAAAAATAAAACATTAGAATATTTTTTAAAATAAAAAAGTAAAATCTAAAGAAACACTCTTCTAATTACTATTTCTTTCACCTTCTTCAGCCCTTCACATGATGCGATAAATCAATTCAAACAGCAAATCCACAGAATTACAAATGAAAAAAACAGCACTGATTATCATTGTCTTGATTATTGGTTGTCAGAATAAGCCATCAAATAACCATACTTCAAACAAAAAAGAGCAGGTAGAGCATGATTGTTTACTTACAAAAAAGAGCATCACGAAAAGAATACTTTTCGACTCGATAGTTTTTAAAAGGTGGATAGTCGATAATTTCTTCAATGGCTTAAGACCAAAAGATATAGTGGAAAGTAGGAGAGTGAATGAGTTTTGCCTTCAAGGTTATGGAGAAGTAGAAGTAGAACTGTATAAGGTAATCCTGTCAGAAGATACACCTGCAACAATCAGGAAGATACATCATTTAGTTTTTTTTCCTGAGAAGGAAGAAATTACTATGATAAACAATATGAATAATTATAAACTCATACAAGTTGAAAACGAAGATACTTGTTTCTTTTTAGGGGGAATACTCATGTCAAGAGAATTTGGCTACTTCAATATTTATCAATTCGATAGAGGGTGTTTAGTGAAAGTATTTGATAGTTCTTCTGATAATTATTGTGAAAAAGGAATACCTGTATTTAGAGATTTTGATTGTTTTTCCTATTCACCTCCACTTCTAAGGATTCAAAATCAAGATGTTAATAAAGATGGGTTTATGGATTTAATTTTTTCTGGTAACCTTCTGGTTTACTGTAGTGAATTGGAAAGGGGATTCACATCAGAAGATAGAAAACCTTTAAAACAAAAAAAGATAAATTATAATTTTATAACTTCATTGAATGAAGGTTCTCCACAATGGAAGTTAGTGGATAGTTTGGTTTGTAATGAGATTCTTCACTAATTGCTGAATATGTTCAGCAATTAGTGAAACCTTCAAAGAGCATAAAAAAGCCGAATGCGATTTCTTGCATTCGGCTTTTTGTGCATTGCAGAAATCTACCCACACTGAACTTTACCATTCTACTACTGTTTACCTACATTTGCATTTTTAATAGTAAACCATTGACAACACAATGTCGAAAAACACCAGTTATCAGTTATTCATCACCTTTATAGCCCTTATTTTATTGAATGCTTGCAGTCATTCAGACGAATTGATAGAAGTAGTATCTACAGCTAAGGATGGAAAAGCGAAGTATGCCATTTCTTTTCCCGCTTATATGGACTCTGAGTCCGAAAAAATATTAGGTAAGGGAGCAGACTTGCAGTATTGCAGTTTTTACCGAAATGTATATGCAATAGTGCTTGAAGAAAGTAAGAGCGATACGAGTTTTAGCTTAACAGAATATGCTCAGAAGAAAATAGACGAGTTGGAGAATGCGGTGAGAAACCCGCTTAGATTGGACAGTTTGCAGATGAACCTGGCTTCAAATAAAGCTCAACAAATGCAAATTGTAGGAAAAATAGGAGAGGGGGAACTCGAAAAAAGAATTTTGTATCGCTTGGTATTTATTGAAGCAGATGAGCATATTTTCCAATTGATTCTTTGGGGATGGGATGAGCGCAGAGACCTTTATCTAGAAGATTTTGATAAAATAGTCAAGAGTTTTCACCTAATAGAATAAGTTTTGGGGTTCCAAAAGGAAGGCTTTCAAATATTGCCGCTACTGTTAATCAATAAGTTTTTCTTTTGTTTGTGAAAAGACATAAAAAACGTACCTTTGCAGACTATTTCTTTACCCATTAAAGAAATGGACGACCGAAACCATATTTTATAATTAAAAAGGGTGAATATAGGTTTTTAGTAGAGCTGTTAATATGCGAATTTTGAGTAATTGGGATTCCAGAATTTTTATCACTAAAAACTTCCAAAACCTTAAAAAACAATAGTCAATCTTGGCTGAAGACGAACTAGTAAACAAAGAAGCTGAAGACCAGCCACAGGAGCCCACTCCTGTTGTGGTCGAAACCCCTGAAACTGCAACAGCAGAGACAGCGGAACAGCAAACCGAGACAAATACTGATAGTAACGATGAAGTCGTTGCTACAGTCGAAACTGAAGTGACTGAAACTGAAACGGTAGCAGTAGTAGCTGAGCCCGTTGTAGAGGAAGTAGTAGTAGAGGCTGCTCACGATGAATTTGATTGGGCTTTAGGTAAAAGAGCTGAACAAAATTATCAAGAAGAAGAGTATGACAAGCTGTTCAACATGTATGATGTTACATTCAAAACCATCAACGAGCATGAAATCGTAACAGGAATTGTTGAAGCCATCACTGCCTCTGATGTGGTATTAGATGTCGGATTTAAATCTGATGGTTTGGTATCTACTTCTGAATTTAGAGACTTAATGCCCGACCTAAAGAAAGGTGATGAGGTAGAGGTCTATGTATTAGAAAAAGAAGATGATAGAGGACAGTTGAGACTGTCTCGAAAAAATGCCAAATTGTTGCGTGCTTGGGAAAGCATCGTCAGCGCTCATGAAAATGATACTTTGGTGACAGGTACGGTTATCAGCAAAACCAAAGGTGGTTTGATTGCTAACGTATTTGGATTAGAGACTTTCTTGCCTGGTTCACAAATTGATGTTAAGCCTATTGTAGACTATGATGCCTACGTTGGAGTAACAATGGAATTCAAGGTTGTGAAAATCAACGAAGCAATCAAAAATGCAGTTGTATCGCACAAAGCATTGATCGAAAGTGATTTGGAAGATCAGCGCCAACGCATTATTGCTCAATTGGAGAAAGGACAAGTATTGGAAGGTACGGTCAAAAACATTACCGATTTCGGTGCATTTATCGACTTGGGCGGTGTAGATGGCTTACTTTACATTACCGATATTTCTTGGGGACGTATCAACCATCCTTCCGAAATATTGGAAAATGGACAGAAGTTGAACGTGGTTGTTATTGACTTTGATGATGCTAAAAAACGTATCTCTCTTGGTCTGAAACAATTAACGCCACATCCATGGGATGTATTGGATGAGACACTCACTGAAGACTCTGTAATCAAAGGTAAAATCGTAAACATTGAAGATTACGGTGGATTCCTTGAGATTACGCCAGGTGTAGAAGGCTTGATTCACGTATCAGAAGTTTCTTGGAGCAACCAACCGGTTAATGCTCGTGAGTACTTCAAGTTGGGTGAAATGTACGATGCCAAAATCGTTACACTTGATAGAGAAGACAGAAAAATGTCTCTTAGTATCAAACAATTACAAGCTGATCCATGGGATAGCATCAAGGATACATTCCCAATTAGCAGCAGGCACAGCGGTGAGGTCAAAAACTTGACTCCTTACGGTGTATTTGTTGAATTGGCAGAAGGTATTGGTGGAATGGTTCACATTTCTGACCTATCTTGGACAAAACGTTTCAATCACCCATCAGAATACACAAGAGTTGGACAACAACTTGAAGTGGTTATTTTGGGAATTGACCAAGAGGCACGCAAATTGTCCCTCGGACACAAACAAATTGAAGAGGATCCATGGGATACTTTCGAAACTGTATTCCCACGTAATTCTGAGCACCAAGGTACCATCATCAAACGTGATGACAAAGGTGGTATTGTTGCATTACCTTATGGTTTGGAGGCATTTGCGCCTAACAAACACTTGCGTAAAGAAGACGGATCTTATGCTCAATTGGATGAAACCATCACATTCAGCATTAGAGAGTTCGATCGCAACGACAAACGAATCATTGTTTCTCACTCTGATAGTTGGAGAGCGAAGAAGGACGAAGAGTACAAGCAAGAGAGAGAGAAGAAACAAACAGAGCGCAAGCAAACATCTGATAGAGTTCGTAAGGTGAATAAACAAGCCGATAAGACTACTTTGGGTGACTTGTCTGTACTTTCTCAATTGAAAAAGCAGATGGAAGACGAAGAGAAGTAAGCTTATTTCTTTTTGATTTCAACCGATGTAATAAAAGTAGAAAGCCCTCCAAATTTTTTTTGGAGGGCTTTTCTATTTAATATTGAAAACTAAATGTTTACAAGAAAAAAGGAATATCAATTGGGGAGAATATTAACAATGTTCGTCAAAAGCACCCAATAAATGTTGAGCAATTGCCTTAGCTGAATTACCTTCAATTTGCAGTCTTTCTACAAAGTGTACCAATTGACCATCCTTGAACATCGCCATTGAAGGAGAAGAAGGAGGGTAAGGAAGCGTATATTCTCTTGCTCGGTTTACAGCCTCGTGATCCACTCCCGCAAAAACAGTAGCAAATCTTGCAGGTTTTTTCTCAGAGTAATGAACAGCCGCTTTTGCAGCAGGACGAGCATTACCCGCAGCACAGCCGCAAACGGAATTAATGACCAAAAAGATAGTTCCTTCAGATTTTGAGATAAACTCATCTACTTCCGCAGCAGTTGTAAGGTCTTCAAAACCAAAGTCGGTTAAGTCGGCTTTCATAGGAGCCGTTAATTGAGAAGGATACATGGTATTCTGTTTTATTTAATGAAAAATTTTTACAATTTTATTCAAGCTTATACGAAGTTTTTTTTCGATAAAAACGTCCTGAAAGGACATCAGCACTAGCATGGGGCAACGCCCTATGATTGTAAAGCGAATTTTATTTAGCCCTGAAAGGGCGCAAGCCTGTGTCTTATCTCTGCTTACTTACTTTTAGAACTATAAAGTCCAATGGAAAAGAAAAACTTCGTACAGACTTAAATTCTATTCAATAACACGCAAGTTGCAAAAGTGTTTTTGAATGATATCTTTGCTTACATCCCAAGCAAACTTCTTAGAAAAACTCCAATAGGTTCTACTGCTTCAACCTGATAAGCACTTGCCAAAATATACAAAGTAAATACAAAGTAAATGCCCAAAAGTAAGAAGGCTTTGAAGCGTCCCATCGAATCGCCAATATAATAAATCAAGAAGGCCGCAATGGTTAATATCAACAAAAGAGCCCACAATTCGCTCACGTTTTTAACCGTTTCAGGATTCATTTCGATTGGAGCATAGAAGAAAGCAAATAGAAACAAAGGTGCACCTAAAGCAAAACAGATGTCGAAAATGTTGCTACCCAATGCATTCGCTACTGCATCATCGTATTGCCCCTTCAAGGCATCCTTGTAAGAAATAATCGTATCGGGAACACTTGTAGCAGCCGACGCAATGACTACTGCCACAAAGAAAGTGTGAATGCCCATGGCTTGCCCCAAATCTTCACAAGCAAAAACCAGCAAAGCACAAGAACCTCCAATCACTGCAATAGAAGCCAATATAAGCGACCATGCACGTAGAGAGTTGATGGTTCTGCCTCCCAAAAAAAGTGCCTCCAAATCCATTGTCAGAAATGCCTTGACCAATCCTTTTCGTTCTATTTGTTCCACCTCGTCTTGTGCATCTTCGTCCGTGTTGTCTGAACTCATTTTGGTCATTGTCAGGAGCATAAACGCAACATAAATACCATAAATTCCCATCAAAGACAAGCCGTGCCACCAATACAAAGTCTCACCACTGATAATCAAAATGAGTAAAATCTCTGCAATAATCAGCGACAGACCATCCCTCAGAATCACCTTCTTAGATACCCGAACTCGATTTGTCATCCCATAACCGACCACCGCCAAAATCACTACTGCAGGAATAATCATTCCATTGAAGATGGCACTGCCCGCAGTCGTACCGATTCCTCCCGAAAAACCATCCTTGTTCTCCAAAGCAAATAGAAACCAAAGTGTGGTAAACAATTCGGGCATAGAGCTGCCAATAGCATTAATGGTTGCTCCTCGAACTCCGTCAGATAGATTGCGTCCCAAGTATTCGGAAGCAGTTTCAAAACCATCGCTTGCTCTCCAAATGATGAGACAGCAAACGATGATGATGAATAAACTCATGATAATTTCCATGTAAATAGTTGTTTCCGATTAATTCGGCAAAGGTACGGAATCTTTAGCCTTTTGAAGTTGTACTTCAAAGGTTCTCCACTATAAGGAGAACCTGTTTTATCAAGATTTAAACTTCAAAAAACTATAATCCAAACGTAAAGGATATTTTTTGAGTGCCACTAAATTATAAAGTCGCCACTAAATAACTTGCTTCCTTAATCGCCTTCTTTGCATCCAATTCAGCGGCTACATTTGCGCCACCAATTACATGCACTGTCTGACCATTTTCCTGCAATGCATCGTGCAAATCACGCAAAGGCACTTGACCCGCACAAATCACCACATTGTCGACCTCCAAAACTTGAGGCTCGTCAAAAATCGAAATATGCAAACCTGCATCATCCACCTTGTGATAGACCACATTCGCCAACATATTGACCCGTTTCATTTGCAGGCTCGCTCGGTGAATCCAGCCCGTTGTTTTGCCCAGGTTTTTACCATGCTTGCCCTTTGAGCGTTTGAGGAGGTGAATTTCTCTTGGAGAAGGAGAAGGCTTTGGAGCTTCCAAAGAACCTCCTGTTTTGTAGTCCATATCAACGCCCCATTCTTCCATATACAGCTTGGTATCAAGACTTGGCAATGCACCTTCGTGTGCCAAAAACTCGGCTACATCAAACCCAATGCCACCTGCTCCAACAATAGCAACCTTTTTACCAACCTCCTTTTTGTTGTACAATACTTCCGCATAATCCAATACCTTAGGGTGGTCAATTCCTTCAAAAGTCAATTTTCGAGGTAAAACACCCGTCGCCAAAATGATTTCATCAAAACTTCCTTCAATCAATTCCTTCGCACTCACTCGGTGATTCAAGGTCAATTTCACCCCATGCTTTTGAATCATCGCATCATAATAACGAATCGTCTCTGCATACTCTTCTTTACCAGGAATCACTTTCGCCATATTGAACTGTCCTCCAATCTCGGAAGCTGATTCAAACAAATACACCTCATGCCCTCGTTCTGCTGCAATTGTAGACGCTGCCAAACCTGCAGGACCTGCACCCACTACTGCAATTTTCTTGGCATTGTTGGTAGGTTCAAAATTCAATTCCGTTTCGTGACAAGCACGAGGATTCACCAAACAAGAGGTCAATTGCCCCTGAAAAGTATGGTCGAGACAAGCCTGATTACAGGCAATACAGGTATTGATTTCATGCGCTCGATTCTCCATCGCTTTGAGAACCAAGTTTTCATCCGCCAAAAAAGGACGAGCCATCGACACCATATCCGCAGCCCCATCCTGCAAAATCTGCTCTGCTATATCGGGCATATTGATGCGGTTCGTTGCCACCAAAGGAATACTCACCTCACCCATCATTTTCTTTGTCACCCAAGCAAAACCACCTTTGGGAACGACTGTTCCAATCGTAGGAACTCTCGCTTCATGCCAGCCAATTCCTGTATTGATAATCGTAGCACCTGCCTTTTCGATTTCTTTGGCAAGTTGTACTACTTCTTCCCAAGTGCTGCCACCTTCTACCAAATCCAACATTGAAAGTCGGTAAATGATAATGAAGTTTTCACCTACTCGCTCTCTGGTACGGCGCACGATTTCTATCGGCAATTTGATGCGGTTTTCGTAGCTGCCCCCCCATTCGTCGGTGCGGTGATTGGTACGCTTGGCAATAAATTGGTTGATAAAATACCCTTCCGAACCCATCACTTCCACACCATCATAACCCGCCAATTGTGCCATTGCAGCACAGTGCACATAGTCTTTAATGCTTTGTTCGATTTCTTCACTACTCAAAGCCTTTGGGGTAAAAGGATTGATAGGCGCACGCACTGCCGAAGGCGCAACTCCTTTGTTGTGATAAGCATATCGACCACTGTGCAAAATCTGCATACAAATTTTACCTCCTTCTTTGTGAACGGCTTCGGGAATGATTTTGTGAGCATCAACCTCTTCCATAGTCGTCAATTTGGAAGCATGGTGACTCACCGCTCCTTCCAAATTCGGAGCAATACCCCCTGTCACAATCAGCCCAACTTGCCCTTTGGCACGCTCTGCATAAAAAACGGCAGCTCGCTTCAATCCGCCTTTGATTTCTTCCAAATTGGTGTGCATCGAACCCATCAATACCCGATTCTTCAATGTCGTAAAACCGAGGTCAAGAGGGGATAGTAGTTTATTGTACATATTGTTTGATTGGATTTTGTTTTTGAAATTTACTGAAAAACAAATATAAGGATAAAATCGAGGCTAATCAATTGGAGAGAAATGAGGAGTAGAAAATCAAGAATACAACAAAGTCTTATGAAGAACTGTATGTGCTGTGGGTTAATAATTGTAGAAAAAATTGGTTCTTTGACAAAATCTGTCAAATGAGACTACGGTAGTTTATTTTTTGAAAAAAGCGATAAGGAATCCTACTGAACAACCATCTCTTATAAAACAAAAAACCGTAGTCTTTATGGGCTTTGCAAAAATTGTCAAAGAACCAAAAAATTGAAGGGAAGGAAAATGGTATATAAAAATAAGTGGGAAATAACATTGGCTGTTCAAACACAAAAAGGCATTTCCTTTCCAATATTGAAAAAGAAAATGCCTTTTGTTCATTGCTTTTGAAGT
>JBGCDY010000475.1:0-2668 GCA_045105835.1 Chitinophagales bacterium | reverse complement strand
TCCCTTACCCACGCAGCTATTTACGAATTAAACAATGACTACGAGGCAGTTATTCATATTCACTGCAAAGAAATGTGGTTGAAATTGCTGAATAAAGTCCCGACAACAGCCGCTGATGTGAGTTATGGAACTCCACAAATGGCTTATGAAATCCAGCGTTTGTATCGTGAAACTGACTTAGCTGAATCCAAAATTGTAGCCATGGCAGGTCATGAAGATGGAATTATTTCCTTTGGTAAAAACTTGCAGGAGGCTGCTCAGGTGTTGTTTGGTTGGAGTAAAAAAAAAATGATTCTTTGACAAATTCCGCATAGAATCTACACGATTTTAGTCAAAGAACCACTATTTTTAAGGCATATAGCAATTTACAGAAGCCCTTCAATTTTGGTCAATACCTTATTTGCAATAGGCGAAGTCGTACTGTAATAAAAATCAACAAGTTCACCTTCTTTATTGACAAGGTATTTGTGGAAATTCCATTTTGGAGTGCTGCTCAGTACGCCATTCAAGCTTTTGTTGCTCAAAAACTGAAACAAATCAGAGGCTGCCTTTCCTTTTACTGCCGTTTTTTCAAAAACAGGAAAATTAACCCCATAATTTTTTTGACAAAAAGCACCAATAGCTTCTCCTTCAAGGGGTTCTTGACCTCCAAATTGATTGGAAGGGAAAGCCAATACTTCAAAACCTTTGTCTTTGAAGTTCTGATAAAGTTCTTCCAACTGTCCTAATTGTGGAGTCAATCCACATTTAGATGCCGTATTGACAATCATAACGACTTTTCCTGCATAGTCTTTTAGGTTAACTTCCTCACCCATAAGGTTTTTGACAGTGAATTGATGAATAGATTGAGACATGAATATTTATTTTTGGTTTTGATTATGGTTCTTTGACTAAACCGTGAAGGCAGACTATTGTAGTCTTTAGATTTTCCACGGAATTTGTCAGACAACCTTGATTTTTAAATGCTCCTTACTAACACACCAAGTCTTTATAAGTTGTCTACCTCACCTTGTTTCAAATAAAAAACCCAAAACAACTGAGTCGTCTTGGGTTTTTTATTCAAAGTTTGATTTCCTTTTTGAGGTGTACTATTCAGCCAATTCTGGTTGATTTACCCTTCCCATCAATAGGAGGTGTTTTCTATGATTGTCCATAACAATGAATAAGAAAGGACGGTTGGCTTCAAAAACACTTGCATCCTCATCATTTTCCACTTCATTCTCAGAACTGCTGCCTACAGCAAAACCGCCTTCATCAGTACTGATTCCTGACTCATTGATGTGAATGTGGACAGGGTGCAACACATTGCTGACAGGAGCACTTCGTTTATTGAACATTCCGCTAAAATCAGCAGCTCGTTTGTCGAATGCCTCGGTCATACCTATTTTTTCGAGAGGAGCAGTCATGTCTACTTGCGTGTTGACGCTGAATCTTGGCACAGAAAGTTGCACTTTTTTGTCTTCCATCGCATTGAGCCAATGCGTATATCCCCCTCGCATCAACGTTTTTTGGACGGCCTTCAACTGAAAATAAGCTTTTGGCATCAACAACAACATTGTGTAGTCATCATTGCAGGGCATCGAAACCACTTTCACCATACTGTTTTCAAAATAGCCGAAATCTCCTTGTGTGTGCATCATATTGACCTGCAAACTGCTATCTTCTCTCAATTTGAAATTAGTAGCTTGTGTAAAAGACTTATCAAAAGGTAGGTTCCATTTGGTCATTAGGTGCAAGCTGTTGGCGAGCACAATATCGGCTTCGTTGATTTTGAAGTCCATAGCCAAATCACCATCTAAGATATTGTAAGCCGTCTTCACCTTCGCCCATTCGGTCAGCTTCTCCGACATTGCTGCTTTGTCTTTAAAACTTACATTCTGCAAAATTCCATGATAACGCTTTTTGACAACATCGCTGTAAGGGTCACTCACTTCAAATTTTTCATCAATCCAAATCGAATTGCCCAACATCAATTCTGTACCTGTATTCTCAACAAAGAGAGCGTTTTCGCCCCCAGTCAATTCATCCAGTATGTTTTCATAGTTTCGGTGTAGGTTTTTGCTGGTTTGCTGAAATTGAAGTACTTTAAGCATCTGTGATTCTGTCGTATTTCTTGCCCCTCCATAGGTCATCGCCATAGAAGTAGAAAGCGCAAAAGGAGAAAAAACGATATTGCCTTTTTGAGTTTCTGCCAATTGTTCATAGACATTGAAGCCAAACTGTTGGTTGGAAGCTGCCAAATTGTTCATGGCAGTATTGGTCGTTTCGTCTAACCTCGGCATTCTACGTGTTTTGTAGGCACTTGCCTCTTCTTCAATTTCCTCTTTTTGTTCCTCTGCCACTGCCTCACTTGTGCCCATTATTTGAGCCAATTTGTCTTTTACCGAAGGTCCCGTATTGTTGATGCCAGGTTCTTTATATACAGGTTTGGTTGCCACTGTTTCGGTTGCTTTCTCTGAAGACATCAAACTTTCTTCATCCAAAACTTCTTCCTCTTCTTCTGATTCGAGGTCAGAAATATTTCTTAGAAATTCATTGGATTTTTTATCTTCAATAGGTTGGTTTCGAAGTGTTTTTATGTCCTCCTCTGCGTCTTCTACCTGTTGTGTTTCACTGTTATTGTCTTTCATATCAACAGCAACATCCTCGACTTCTTCCAAATCACGTT
>JBGCDY010000474.1:0-6258 GCA_045105835.1 Chitinophagales bacterium | reverse complement strand
TCTCTTGTGCTTCCACAAAACCATCGGTACTGGCTTGCATGTTTTGGCTATAAAGGCTGATGTGTTCGTAATCCTTAGAGATATTGCTGGAAATGTTGTCGACTTTTGAGACGATTTCATTGACTGCAATGGTATTTTTGGTGACCGTATCTATCAACAAACCAATGTTGTAGTCCTTCTTTGCAGGATTGAAAACGGGAATCAATTGGGTGGTGGTGAAAATTTCTAATTGTGCAAAAAACTGTTGTTTAATCCAGTTGAGCGGCAATAGGAGCAAACTCAAAAAGACGGTTGCCAATACGCCCCAAAAACTGGTGAGCAAGGCACTTTTCATAGGCACCAATATGCCCATCATTTGGTTGGAGGCATTGGTATAAGAGTCCAATAGTGTTTGGATGGTGGAAGTATCTATTTCTTGGAAGATAAAATTCGCATAAGCAACGGATTGTGCGAAACCAAAGAGCGTTCCCAATAAGCCCAAAATGACCATTGCAGAACGGGCATACCGCAGGTAATTGGTCGAAAAACGGGCATCTTCTTCGAGTATGTCGGTGTGGGTCAATACGTCTTGTTTGACCTCTTGATGCTGTCGGGCGAGGTAATAAATCGTTGAAAGTCGATTGCAGGCGATGCTTTCGATTTTGCAGTCTTTTTTGAGCAATTCATAGAGGGCTTCTCGTCCTGTGCTGACCTGTTTTTCCCAATCTACTTCGTGGTGAAAATTGTAGCTCAATTTTTGGAAAGCCTCTTTTTCTGTGACCCGAAAGCGCACAATTTCTCTAACTACCACAAACACCGCTACTACAAATAACAAGGTGATGGCATAGATGATGAACTGTCCAAATGGAGAGGCTATGATGTAAAGTTCTGACATAGAGACTTTAACTAATGATGAATGATATGTGAAAACGCAAATTCAAAATACTTACTTAGAGTTGTTTAGTACTATGTTTCAGAATTTTTATTAACATTGTTCTATGACAAAAATCGTCCATTTACATCCTCCTTTGAAGGGGGGGATGTTTGTACAGGTTTTGAAATACATTTTGAATTCCCGATTTCAATAAGGTTTCTCGTACAAAAACAAGTTTTTGAAGTAATCAAAAGGAATGTTTTTGTCGAAATTATAGGCTACAATATACGCATTTTCGACATCCAAAACCATTTTTGAGGTTTCTTCCTCTTGGTCAAATATGGTTTTGGTTCTCAAAACGATGCCGAAATGATGGCTGCGTTTGAATAGCTTTCTGTGCATATTGGTAAAACGGAAAACATCTTGATAGGGTTTTTGACTCGCAAAAAACCAGCCCAAAATATCCTTAGTACCCTGCTTTCGATTGGCTACAATTTGTTGTCCGATGGCATTGAAGGGCTGCAAATCTGCCTTACCTTCCCCTTCTATTCCCGCATACGCATCCACAAAATAGAGATTTTGTTGCTTATCATAGTGCAAATTGCCCCTTAAAAAACCAAATGCATCTTGTTTTTGCTTCAAAGCACTTAGGATGGCTTTGGAAATATTGCGGTGGATGAATACTTGGTAGGGATATTTCTCCAGATGGGGAGATTTTTGGAGGGGAATGAAATAGCGGTAGAGGCGTATTTCTCGGTTGCGGTAGTGCATATCATAGAGCAAACAGGCACGAGGAATGTAGAGGGGTTTGTCGATACGGTGTTTGATTATGGGAGTGTTTGTAGGCTTGGGGTTATCGGATTCTGTGGTTTGTAGGAAGCCCTGTTTTTCGATTCTTTGAGGTGCATCGAAAGATTGGTGGCTTTCATACACTTGAATTTTGGGAACGATTTGGTTTTGACTATCGAGTTGTAAATGAGTATTGTATTTAGCGGCAAGGGGGTTTCGGGTGCGTGTTCGATGGAGTTTGAAGTTGGGATTTTGGGTGTTGTAGAGGCGGTACCCTGTGCACTTGGAGAGTTCACTGCCTATCCAAAAAAACACGCCATCTTCTTTGCGGACGGGGTCGACGACCATGGCTATCTGAAATGGGTCTTTGAAAATACCTTTGAAGGTCTGAGCATCTGTTCGGGATAGAAAAACGCCATAATTGGGGTGGGTGTGGTACAGTCCCAAGCGTAGAATCCCCGTGTGTTGAGCTTCAATTTGGTCGATGTATTCTTCCAAATCGTCGTAAAATTGGCTGGTAAATCGCAATAGGGTGGGGGAGGCAAAGTATTCTGGAGGTTGATTGAATACGTCTGTAATCATGATGAAGTCATTGCCATTGTCACTGCCATAATATCCCAATACGGCTCCGCCCAACTCATTGTGGGAGTCCAACTGGACGTGTTCCCAAATTTTTTGATAGGCTTCATAGTGCATAAATACGCTCAATAAGCCGTCGTTTGTGGCTGCAGTATTGGTGCTGGCTGCTTGGAGGTCGAAAAAATCGGGATGCTGCAAGGGAAATCGCATGGACATCGGTGAAATTTTCTTTTCACTTATGATTCGGATTTTCACTTCAATGTGTTTTTGGAGGAGTAAAATTTGCTTGTTTTGCCTTCAAAGTGGGTAGAGACGTTCCAGTGGAACGTCTAAAAATCTACAGGATGCACATTTAAGGAGGAGACGTTGCACTGCAACGCCTCTACGGTGCGATAATCAAAAAAATATTACCTCTTAAACCGAACCCGAATAGGAGCAGGCACAGGTTTGGGTTCAGGTCGAATAGGTTTTATTTTTTTGCCAAAAGAAGTCAGAAAACTGGGTTTCTCTGTTTCGTCAGGTTTTACTTTCACCCGAATCTTTTGCACTCTGCGTTGTTGCTTGGGAGTTTTTCCAAAAGAAAAAGTAGGTTTCGCCTCGTTTTGAAGGGTTTCTTGAGGAGTCAGAATCGTTTCGTCCAAGGGGATTTGATGGGCTTCAATCCAATCCATATCACAGTCATAATTTGCAGGACTTTTGAGATTGTAGGAATCCGCTTTGAAGGCGATCATTTTTGCTACATCCAAAATCAAATCATCAATCCGAATCGCAGGATGCCAATTGTTGAGGAACCAACCATGACAAACATCTCCATTTTTATAAACATTGGGGTGGAACAAGCCCTTCAAAATAGAAAACTTGGGAGGAGCCGAAAAAGGATAACGCTCAGGCAAACTCAACCTCACCACATGGTCACTCATTATTTCTCCTTCACTGTTGGTATATCCTTGCAAACAAAAATCAAAAAGATACTCCGTCGGAGGCAATCCTCTTTTATCACGGATATTGAAGTAATCCATCTTATCTGCCAGTTCCTCTATTTTTCGCTGGTCTTCCAAAAGTCGTAAATCTCTGGCTTTACCCATATTGTTCGTTAAATTGGGGTTTTATAATCATTAAATCAAGAAGTACTTATAAGAACCAAGTACATCCTTAATGTTGGCGGATGGTGGATAATGAAATAGGATGATTTAGAATTGATTTGTTTGCTGCAATTCAGCCTTGTATCGTCTCATACTTCAAAATACAAAGGTCGTTTACACCTGTATATCGAGAAGCCAAGGAGTCTTGTTCTAAATAGTCAAAAGATTGGGTCTTGTTCTGCAATTGCCGCTGCTCTGCATGTTCGATGCCTAGTGTTTCTGTAATTGCAGGAAGTAATTCTTTGACAGACACATCATCGGGAAGCTCCAACTGAACCTCTCTACCTGTTGTGCTGTCTTTCAAGGTAATTGTAATATAAGCCATACCGCTAGTTTAGGCAAAGTTTTGGAATTGTCCAAAAAATAAATACTTGTTTTTTGTAGATTGAAGTACATACCTCTCCTCAATTGCCTCAATGCGTAGGGAATAGAATCATTTTGCAGAAAAAAATATCTTATACTTTTTTCTATTATTTTATACGATTAAAATGAAGTATGGTCACTTTTATAAAAGTGTTTTGTAGGAAGGATGGAGTTTAAAGTGCTGGCTTTGCTGATTTAGGAAGCAATAACCATACCTCACCGTATTCTTTCAAATTTCTTGCCTCCTTGACGGCAGATTCTCCGACTCCACAATAGACATCAATGTGGGCATCTCCTCGAATAGCACCACCTTTGTCTTGTGGTACCAAAATTCGCCATTCTGCTTTTTTACCTCGACCCCGTTTGGGGATTTTTGCCAATAAAAGGCAGCCATAAGGAATATAACGGGTATCAACAGCCACCGAATGTTTGGCGGTCAAGGCTACACCCGCAGCACCCGTTGGAGCTTTTTCTGTTTTTTTGAAGAAGGTATAAGATGGATTTCGAAACAGAATCGGACGAATGCTATCAGGATTTTCTTTGAACCATTCCTTCACATTTTGCATGTCGATGCCTACCGAAGAAACGTGTCTTTGCGACAAAATATAGCTTTGCACTCCTCGGTAAGGATGTCCATTTTGCCCATGGTAAATAAGCAATTGTCGCACACTGTCTTGGTATTCCATGTATGCCGAACCCTGCAAATTCATAAAATAATTGTCCAGTAAACTCTTCGTCCAAGCGACTTCCAAATCTCTCCCAATCAATTTCATTTCACCATCAATTTCCTGACGAGTTGGTAATTTCCCTGGCCAAGAATCAGGTTTGCGGTAAATGGGATATTGAAATGTTTTGCTCCAAGTTCGGCTCGCTTCAATAACAGGCGTATAATAGGCAGTCATGCGAACACGTCCTCGACCATTTTTGCCCTTCAATTGGTAGGTCTCAAACATTTCACAAAAAGCAAGGCTGTCTGCTGCATCCTCTTTTTTGAGCCATTCCTGTAGCTCATCAATCGCAATGCGGAGTTCGAGATTGCTCCGTTTGATGCCATCAAAATTGTATTCCTTGCTTTTGCTTTGTCTCCTCAATTGACGTTTTTGTTGTTTCAATGCCTTGCTCAATTCTTCCTGAGAATCCTTGATGTCTTCAAAGAGGACGCATTCACTATCGTCAAAAAGTATTTGTTTGAAAATAGAATTGTCACTGATTACCAATGCTTTTTCTTCAATCTCATCTTCTACTTCAATGAGTGAATCTGTTTGAAGGCAAAGTATGGTTGAGGTATCTGCAATGGAAGACATTGAAGTAGGGGAGGACAGACAACTATCGGGAATTTCTTCTTTTGAAGTAAGCAAAGAAGCGGTAGTCATTTCGCCGAGAAGCGAAGACTTTGACACTTTTTTGTGATAGTGTGTATAGTACTGTTGACAGGCAGTCATGCCGAGTACCAGCAGTAAAGCGATAAAAATAATCTGGGGGGATTTCATAGGATAAAGCTCAATACCAATATTTCAAGTTGCAAGACACTACAATCAAGTCTTGAACTTTCTAATAACACAAAGGTAATTAAAATCTGCTATTCAAGTTTGGATGTGAAATTTGTAAGAGGAAATGGCTTTATTGTAACAGCGAATCAGTCGCTGCAAATGAAAGTATGCAAACAGGATGTGTCAGCGATTGAAATCGACGTTACCGAAAGAAGATGGAACTAAAACCAACAAAAAAGGTCGTACTCAAACTGAGTACGACCTTTAGTATAGAAGGAACCTGCAATTGTGCATTCTCCCTTTATGCTTGTTTTCTTAGAATCTTGGACAGTAGATTTTTCTATTTGGCTTACAATCAGCAGTTTTACCACTGTAAGTAAGAGACAATTCGACTGCACCTTGACCATTACTCGCTTCTTTCAAGTCAGAAACGTTGATGTCATAAGAGAATCCAAATTTGAATTCAGAGAAATCAATACCCAACATCATCACAACAGCATCGTCAAAACGGTACCATCCACCTAAGTAAAGCGCAGAACCTGTGTCGTAACGACCAGAATCAAAGTGGTAACCAAAAGCTGCACCTGCAATGGTAAGCGTATTGCTCGCCTGACTCATGTACATCAAACTTGGAGAAACACTGAATTGTTCATTGACAGAGATACTACCACCACCATGCAAGACAAGTCTTGGAGAAAGTTGGTTGGCTTCCCCTTGAGCAATCAAGAACGTTTCTTCAGGTTTTGTAGCGTGATTGTATGCACCACCTGCATAGAGGCTTACTCTTTCATTGACAGAAGCAGTGAATAAACCACCCAAACGTACATCCATGTAACTGAATTGATCGTTTTCGATAGACTCATTGTTTGCCAATGCAGGATTGATTTGATAGTCTTCAATTTGAGAAGGGAAAGTCAATCTTGTGAAATCCACACCTTTTTGGGTGAATCCCGCTTGAGCACCAACACTCAATACGTATTGCCCATTTTGATCTAAGGCTTTGTGATAAGCCAGAGATGCCAAAGCAGAGGTTTCGGTTAAT
>JBGCDY010000473.1:0-4778 GCA_045105835.1 Chitinophagales bacterium | reverse complement strand
CGCACTCCCGTTTTGATACTGGGTTCTCTATCTGGTGCAAATTTGGAGGAATGAAGTGAAGGCAACTGTTTGTTGTCAGCTTGGTAAGCTTCAAAACGTTCAGGATTGACTGTCCCCAATCGGTACATAAAAATCGGAATCTTTGCATCCGTGCGCCCATACATTCCAAAATCTTCCCCGCCCATCACAGGAGCTTGTCGGTGGATTTTTTCTTTCCCGAAATTTTCTACAAACACTGCCGCCATACGACTCGTCAATTTTGGGTCATTGTAAAGCGCAGGGGTAAATTCATCTCTTAAAGTAACTTCTGGATATTTGTCTTCTGACAATCCTGCCGCCATTGCAGCTGCTTTGCACTTCAATTTGATTTTGTCAATCAATGCCAAACGCACCTCGTCGGTATAAGAACGCAAGGTCAATTTCAACTCTACTTCGTTGGGAATCACATTCCCCTTTGTGCCGCCATGAATCGAACCGACCGTTACGACTGCTGGCTCTAAAGGTGAAATCTCACGGCTCACAATGGTCTGAATGTCTACTATGATTTTGGCAGCCAATGTCACAGGGTCAATCGTCGAGTGAGGATAAGCACCGTGCCCACCTTCTCCGAATACCTTGATACCCATCATGTCCACATTTGCCATCGAAAATTCGGGGCAATAGCCAATGCTTCCCGCAGGCATTGCTGCATGAACGTGTAAGGCAATGCCGTAATCAGGTACAGGGAATTTGTCAAAAAGCCCATCCTTCAACATATTTCTTGCCCCACTTCCACGTTCTTCGGCAGGTTGTCCCAAAAACAAAATAGTGCCTTTCCAATGGTCTTTCATTTTTGCCAAAGCTCTTGCCGCACCCGTCCAAACGGTCATGTGTATATCGTGACCACAAGCATGCATTACGGAAACTTCATCACCTGTAATGTCGGTCATTTTGACCTTGCTTGCATAATCCATTCCCGTTTCCTCCAAAATCGGTAAGGCATCCATATCTGCCCGTATTAAAACAGTCGGCCCTTCACCATTCTTCAATATGCCCACAATGCCATGACCTCCAATTTTTTCGGTGACTTCAAAACCAATCTCCCGCAATTCTTTCGCCAATCTTGCAGCCGTATTCTCTTCCAAAAATGAAAGTTCAGGGTTTTGATGTAAGTGTGTGTAGAGTGCTTCAAGGCGGTCGTAATCCTTTTCTATGTATTCGTCAATGAATTTGTTGTGAGTAGATTGTGCTGAAGTTATTTGAATAGCACATAGAAGAAATAGGAAGGTGAGTATTCGCATGGTGTGTTGGTTTTATTGTGAAAAAAGAAGAAGAAAGCCAGAATGTAATATTGTTTTTCCTTAGAAAATAGGCATATTTACCTTTGTTAAGTTCACGTGAGAATAAAAGAATTGTAATCATCAAAGTTTAACAATTGAAATTATTCTATAGGTGAGAGGTAGTTTTTTAAGGGACTGATTTATGGCGATATTAATATAGTATAAAGCATGATGTTTAATTCGGTAGATTTTGCAATATTTTTATCAACATTTTTTGGTCTTTATTGGTTTGTTGCAAAAGATAATTTAAAGATACAGAACTTACTAATAGTAATTGGAAGTTACCTTTTTTATGGATTGTGGGATTGGCGATTCCTATTCTTAATTTTTTTGAGTTCTGTTGTTGACTATTCGGTTGGTCGTAAACTCGAATTTGAAGCAAATCAAGTTAAAAGAAAGATACTACTTTGGAGCAGTATTGTTGTCAATCTCGGTATTTTAGGTTTTTTCAAATACTATAATTTTTTCTTAGAAAATTTTATAGAAGCATTTTCATTTTTTGGACAAGAGATTCAAGGTAATTCATTGAACATCATATTACCTGTAGGCATTAGTTTCTATACCTTTCAGACATTGAGTTATACAATCGATGTTTATAAACGAAAACTCAAACCCACAAAGGATTTTATAGTTTTTTCTGCATTCGTTAGTTTTTTTCCTCAATTGGTTGCTGGTCCTATCGAGAGGGCAACGAATTTATTACCCCAGTTTTTCAAAAAGCGAACATTCAGCTACGAAAAAGCTGCTGATGGAATGCGACAAATACTTTGGGGCTTGTTTAAGAAAATTGTAATTGCTGACAATTGTGCTGAATATGCAAACCTGATTTTTAACCACTCTGACCAATGTACAGGGAGTACTTTAGTGGTAGGAGCTGTGTTTTTTACCTTTCAGATTTATGGCGATTTCTCAGGTTATTCAGATATCGCTATAGGAACTGCAAGGCTACTCGGTTTTGATTTGAAGAAAAACTTTAGCTTTCCTTTTTTCTCAAGAGATATTGCTGAGTTTTGGAGGCGTTGGCATATTTCACTGACTACTTGGTTTAGAGATTACTTGTATATTCCTTTGGGAGGAAGTCGTCGTGGTACATTTATGAAGATTAGAAACACATTTATCATTTTCCTTGTAAGTGGTTTTTGGCATGGTGCAAACTGGACATTCATTGTTTGGGGGCTGTTGCACGCCACTTTTTTCCTACCTCTTTTGCTATTTAAAAGAAATAGGAAGCATTTAGATATTGTGGCAAAAGGCAAAATTTTTCCTTCTTTTCGAGAATTTGTAGCCATGTTATCTACTTTTGGATTAACCGTTTTCGCCTTTATATTCTTCCGAGCCAATGATATCGGACATGCAATAAGTTATATCTCTGAGGTTTTCTCTCCTTCGCTTTTTACTACACCTGATTTCATTGGAATGATGGAAGCTATTCCAATAGCGTTTCTTGTTGTATTGTTTATTTTGATTGAATGGATAGGTAGAGAAGGGGAGTATGCCATTGAAGGCATAGGCTTGAGGTGGTGGAGACCTCTCAGGTATGGTTTGTATTATGCGATTATTGGTTTGATATTTTTATTTGGTAATGAAACACAAGAATTTATTTACTTTCAATTTTAACCCATGAATAAATTCATAAAAAGACTTGTTTATTTTGCCTTACCTCTTGTTATTATATCCTATCCTCTAGATTTGTGGATATCTGATTGTATATCGGAGAGTTCATGTATCGGTTATTGTTCTGATGAGTTTTCTGTTTGGGATGACATCTTTGATGGGAAAATTGATTCGGATATTGCTGTTTATGGAAGCTCAAGGGCATGGATGCATTTTGATACACCTATGATGACAGATAGTTTAGGTCACAATTCATATAATTTTGGAATGAATGGAAATGGTTTTTTGACTCAATACCTTAGACACAAGATGTATTTGAAGCACAATCGCAAACCAAAGGTCATTATGTTGTCAGTGGATTATTTTACTTTGGAAAAAAGAGACCACATCATTAATCACTTTCAATTCTTACCTTATATGCTTTGGAATAAAGATATGATGGAGGAAACCTCAAGTTATTCTGATTTTGAAATTTTTGATTTTTTGATACCCTTACTAAGGTATATCGGCGACTTCCAATTATTTGTAGATACATATCAAATAACCTCGAGTGATTTAAAATCGAAAAGAGATAGAGGTTTTGCTGGTATCAGCAAAGGGTGGTATGAAGGTATAGAAGAAACAAAAGAAGTGTATCACTTCGAGATAGATGAAAAATTGGTTCAATTACTTGACAAATTTTTGCAGGAATGTGTAGAGGATGATATTGAAGTAGTTCTGGTGTATGCACCTATTTATTATGAAGGATTAAAAAGGATTGGAAATCAAGAGGAAATATTTAATACTTTTTATGATTTCTCAATAAAGTACAATTTAGAGTTTTTAGATTATTTAGATTATGAAATTAATTGTCACAAGTTTCTTTTTGTAGATTTTCCGCACCTAAATGATAGAGGAGCTTACTTTTTTACAAGCGCACTAATAGAAGATTTTCAAAGAACAAAAGCACTAAAAAGGTTAAAGCGAGAATAGTTTGTAAAGTACCTGGGAACTTTCTTTCAATTAAAGCACGTTCTCTCCCCATTAAAAACAAGCAAACTAAACCAAAAATGGGAAGAAACAATCGAAAAAACATCGCCACAGATACCTTACAAGCCTTAGAACAGGGTTACTTCAATACTTCAAAAGGGGAACAAGTCCAAATCAAAGAAATACAAACTTTTGCGGAGCAAAATACAATTACTTATGCTCCTGCAATGACAGATGAATTGCTTCAAAACCGAAGCATCAAAATATTAGAAACTCCAACAGCCATTGAAGTCACCAATGAAACCAGTCTCAATGCTACAAGGCGTTTGATAAACGAAGGATATACCGATGTGCTTTGTTTGAATTTTGCTTCTGCTCGAAATGCAGGAGGTGGGTTTTTGGGAGGAAGTCAGGCGCAAGAAGAAAGCATTGCGAGAGCAACGGGTTTGTATCCTTGTTTGATGCAAGCTCCTGATTATTACAACACCAATCGAAAGGTGAAATCGTGTTTCTATACCGATTACATGATTTACAGCCCCAAAGTACCGATTCTAAAAGACGAAGTAGGTAATTATTTAGCGGGCTTGGTCACGGCTTCTTTTATCACTGCTCCTGCCGTTAATACAGGAGTAGTCAAACAACGAGAGGCACTTCGATTGAAGGAAATTGAGGTGGTGATGAAACGAAGAATCGGAAAGGTTTTGGCGATTGCATTGGAGCATGTCCATTCTTCCATTGTTTTAGGAGCTCGGGGCTGTGGCGTTTTTCAAAACAATCCTGATGATATGGCTCGTTATTTCAAAGAGGTTATTGAAGGAGGCTTCAATAACCAATTCCGACAAATCACCTTTGCGATTTATGCCAAAAACGAACGGT
>JBGCDY010000472.1:0-3050 GCA_045105835.1 Chitinophagales bacterium | reverse complement strand
CAAGTGGGGCATATTCCATTACATGACTTTAGTGAGTTTGGTGACTATCTCCTTGGGAATGATTCCTATATGGACAAAACGCCCAAAAAACAATTGGAGGTATTTGCACTTTGCTTTTATGTATTGGTCGGTCATTGGGTTGTATGCCGCTTTTGCAGCAGAGGCTTTGACCAGAATTCCAGAAACTCCTTTTTACAGTATGGTCGGTTATGCCTCTTTTGGAGTTGTATTCATTGGCGGAATCGTCTTTGGAATCAATAAGCCAAAATGGGTGGCTCTTTTTGCGACCAAAACGTGAAGTGTGATGCGCCTTAGAATGAGAACACCTTCAATGCAACCATCTAACCTTTCTGTTTAAATTCCTTCTTCCAATTTGGCTGCATCAAATACAAATTCCCCAAAGTCAGCAATATCGCACCCAAAATGATTAAGCCCCATTTGAAGAAAGAGAGAACATCACCACCTCCAAAACTTAGTGTTGTAGCAGAATCGCTTGCGCCAAAAGAACTGGCTTGGGCAAAAACAACGGTTGTAGATAAAAATAAAACCAAACTCAATATACTGTACTTAAGCGTAGAAGGTATGTTTAGGTTGGTAAAGAGCTTAGAATTTACAGCAAAAAGGTAATTCATGATAAAAAGCATTTTGTTGTGAGTTGAATCCAAGTTATTAAATATTTCTCTAAAAAAAGAATTAGCATGAGATATGCTATGCTTTCTGAAACAATAAAATGGAATCCAAAACCACCCTACTGTCACAATTTCGTAAAAGTCCACCCCCATACCCATCCTATGTAATTTACCTACTCCAAAACCGTTCACAAGGCATTATATTTGTAGAAAATTGTATGAAAGAATACATACATATACTCAATAAACACAAATACCCACCTCTATGAAATTAGCCCAACCCGTTTTCATACTATTCACCCTCCTTTTTCTATCAATTACCCTTCAATCCCAAACCTCCAAAAATCCCCACTATCCCACTCCCAAATACCCCGAACTCTTCAAAACCATCCCACTCATAGACAGCGAAACCCCCGATTGGGCAGTCGCCATGTACAGCGAAAACCCCAATGTTTATCAAGTCGTGGAAATGTACCGAGATTACTACAAAACCCACGAATTCATCAAAACTATCCACACCCAAAACTTCAAACATTGGCAATGGCGAGTTGAAGAGTATATTGACGCAGAAGGTTTTATTGAAATACCTGACCAAAAAACCGAAGAGCGGCAATCCAAGCGATTAAAAGAACGCTATCAAAAAAGAAACGAGGCGGTTCAACAAAAAAGCGGTTCTTCAAGTGAGTGGTACAGCATGGGACCTTTCGAAACCTACAAACAAAACACCACCCAACCCGTTTCCATCCACAAAAACATTTACAGCATAGACCAATCCAAATCCGACCCCAATCTCTTGATTTGCGGCACAGAAGCAGGTGGCGTATTCAAATCCACCGACAAAGGACTGAATTGGAGTTTGACCAACAAAAGCGAAAACTTTGTAGGCGGCAATGGTGCGGTCAAAATTCACCCAACCAATGCCAATCTATTTTTAGTTGCCTCCAATAACCGCATTTATCGCAGCACCGACAGTGGTACAACTTGGAATGAAGAACACTATATGGGCGCAGGCGGCTATGAGTTTCGCTTCCATCCATCACAGCCCGACACCATTTTTTGTGCAGCTTCAAATGGATTATATCGCTCCAATGATGGAGGAGATACTTGGGCAAAAATTTTCAGCGAAAGGTGCTGGGATATAGACTTTCACCCAACCGACAACAGCATCATTTACCTCCTCAAAACCAATTCCACCGCTAAACGTGCCGAACTATTTCGTTCTGATGATACAGGCGAAACTTGGACATTGAAAGACAATGGTTATTTCTCACCCAGTGACTTAACTACCGCAGGTGACAGTGGCGGAAAAATTGCAGTGAGCGCAGCAGCAGGAGCAGCCGATATTGTCTATGTCTGTTTGATTGGCGCAGGAAAAGCAACTGACGGCGGTTGGATTGGCGTTTACAAAAGCACCGACAAAGGCGAAAACTGGGTCAGTCCAAGTGGACAAGATGGAGCGCCCGAAGAAGGTTATGGCGACATCAATGGTGAAATCATGTGGAATGTCGCAGCTTACAGTGGTGGTTATCATCAAGGATTTTACAATTTCGACTTTGAAGTATCCGATACCAATGCCGATGTTTTGTGGATAGCAACTATTCGGTTGACAGAATCCGCAGACGGTGGCGCAACTTTCACTTCAATCGGCGCAGCCAACAGTCAACGCTTGAGCGATATGCACGCTGATGTCCAAGATTTGGAGGTCAATGGAGGAGATGTTTGGGTCGCAACCGATGGTGGACTCAACTTTTCAGATGATGAACTCATGACCCACGATTCCCGCAAAAAAGGCATTTCAGCCTCCCACTTTTGGGGCTTCAATACAGGCTGGAACGAAGACGTTTTCACAGGTGGACGCTACCACGACGGAACGATTGCCTACTATGAGGGCTATGGTCTGGGCAACGTGCACCACGTTGGAGGAGTTGAAGAACCCAGCGGATATGTGCATCCAGTCGAAAGCCGAAAGGTCTATTATCGAACCCATTACAGCAGCTCCAATACTTCCGTCAAAACCGTTCCCACCATTTTAGGGGAAACCACGATTGGACATTCCTCTTTGCCGCTTTACCCCAACGAAAGCTATTCCACCTCTCGCTCCAGTGGCTTGTATTTCCATCCCCACTATGCCGACCACTTATTCATGGGACGAGGAAACTCCATCTTTAAATCTACGAATGGTGGAAGCAATTTCGACACACTTTACACCTTTCCCGCAGGTGCAGTCTATGAAATCGAAATTTCCCGAAACAATCCCGACATCATCTACACCGTCTTCAAACCCGACGGGCAAGAATGTGTCATCTACAAAACTTTGGACGCAGGTGAAACATGGGCAACGATTTCCAATCCTCCCTGCAATAGAAATCGACTCGAAATTTCGCTCAATCCTGCCAATGACCACGAATTGTGGATTGCAGC
>JBGCDY010000471.1:0-5742 GCA_045105835.1 Chitinophagales bacterium | reverse complement strand
CTGTGCTACTTTTAGAGCTACTTCAATGGCATGGTCATAGATTTCGGTGGCTTTTTGGGCAAGGGTGAATTTGCTGCCTTCGGATTGGTAGCTTTGGCGAATGTGGGTGACGACTTGGGTGGCAAAATGGTAGGTTTGAGAGGCTGCAAGTAGGTCTTTGGAGTTGTGGGTTGTGTGTAAGTATTGAAGGTAGAAGGTGTGTGCTTTAGATTTGAGGACATTCAACAAGGCTGGGTAAGATAGGCAGTTGGATAGAGGTGGATTTGTGTAGGGATTGATTGCAGTGAAATCGGGACAAAGGGATTTGAGCGCAAGTTGGTAGTGTTTGAGGGCGGTTTGGAATTCGTTTTTTCTTGAAAAGACTTTAGCCAATTCCAAGTAGTTGTTTGCAGTGATGGGATGTGTGTTTCTCAAAGTTTGTAGATAAATCGAGAGTGCTTGATTTAGGTAGTCAATGGATTTTTCGATGTTCCCTTTTGCGCCATAAGCTACTCCGAGGTTGTTGAGGTTTTTAGCGGTTTGGAAATGTGTTTTTCCAACGACTTGCAATCGAATGTCCAAGCTCTTTTGATGGTACTCAATCGCTTTGTCGGCATCCCCTTTCTCCAAATAGACGGCACCTAAGTTATTGAAGCTATCGCCCACATCTGGATGTACATTTCCCAATACCTCCAATCTTATTTTTAAGCTTTGCTCATAATAATCAATGGCGGTATCAAATTCTTCTTTTGTGTGGTGAACCACGCCCAAGGTATTGAGGCTGGTGGCAGTGTTGGGGTGCATTTTTCCAAAAAGCTGCAAACGTATGTGTAGACTTTTGTGGTAATAATCAATCGTCTTTTTGTAGTCGCCTTTGGACCAAAATCTAATTCCCAAATTGTGAAAACTATTGGCAGTGCTGGGGTGCATTTCCCCCAATGTTTGTAGCTTTATTTTTAGGCTTCGTTCGTGGTAGTCAATGGATTTTTCGATGTCTCCTTTGCCTGAATACACACTTCCCAAATTGTTGAGGCTACTTGCTGTTCTGGGATGCAATTCGCCAAAAAGATGCAGGCTCATAGCCAAACTTTGTTCGTGGTAGTCAATGGCTTGGTCATAATCTCCCAAGTCCTCATAGACGATTCCCAAGTTGTTGTAGATGTTTGCCAAGATGGAAGAATTGTCCTCGAATTGAAGAATGATTTTGGAGGCTTTGTGGTAGTAGGTAAGGGCTTTTTCATAATCTCCCTTATTTTTGTATCCAATGCCCAGGTTGCTCAAACAATTGGCTGTTCTTTGTGAAAGTTCTCCCAGTTTTTCTCGGCTAAAAGCCAATGCTTCCAATCCTTTTTCTATTGTGGCTTCAATCTGTCCGCTTCTCGCCAAATATTCGCTCCATTTACCCAAAGATATGACACACTTTTCCCATTCTTTGTGCGCTTCAAAAATGGGAATTGCTTTTTGAAGTGCTTCAATAGCAGCTGTGTATTTGCCTTTTTTTGCGATTTGATTCGCCTCTTCCAGCCATTTCTCCGCCTCTTTCAATATTGGTTTTTCAGGTTTCATTTGCTTAAGTTGTGTGTAGGGGGATTTGGGGAAATTCAAATTAAAAACTCAAATGCAAGTTCAAATAAACACTTATCAATAATCACATTGAATTTGAAGAGTGACTAATTTGATACTTTAGTTTGCCTTGTTGTTTCTCTAAAGTTCACCAATTGAAGGGAGAATTGCAAGTTTCATACCATCTAAAAAGGCGTAGTTCAGAGCCCATTTGTAGCAAAACACATTGAGAGATGAATTATAGGAGTGTAGCTTCGGAACGATTAAATGGTTGTTTGGTGTCGAGGCTAGGCCCGATAGCTGTCAAGCTAAAAATAAAATATTTGTAGTTCGCCCCAAAGGGGCAAAAGGATCAGCGTGGGGCATCGCCCTACGAAGCAAAAAAAGGAACTACCAGCCCTGAAAGGGCGAAAGCAAAAAGGATAGCTGAATGCTTTCGCCCTTTCAGGGCTAATGGTACATTTATTCTTGACCCACAGGGCGTTGCCCCGTGCTATTGCTAAAACCCTTTCAGGGTAAATAAACAAAATTTTTCATTAGCTTGACGGCTATGGGCACCTCTTATAGGAATTTTGTTTATCTCTACAAACAGTGTCGCAGCGATGCTGCTGGAAGTTTAAAGGATTTCTGTCACATGAGATTTACTCTATTTTGAGGCTTCTGGAAAATAAAAAACGCTGTCAGTTGTTTCGAAAATAATTCGAAAAACTGACAGCGTTTTGAATCTTTTGTCTAAACCCTAAAAAACTACCGCTTAACTTTCCCCTGTTGAGGAGCAAGGTTAGAGTAGTTGTCAATCCTCACATAACCTTCAATTCTGACCTTGCGGTAGCCACCTGCTTCAGCAGCAGCCATACCTTGCTTCGTTGCCGTGACGAAATTGTCTTTTCGTGCATCACTATAATACAACCAAAGAGGTTTGTACAGGTTTCGGTAGGGTGCCTTCACGGTCTTCAATACATATCCTTCAATGCCTGCATTTCGATAACCTGCTGCTTCCGCAGCCCTGATACCTTCTCGTGTGGCAGTCGTAAAGTTGTCTTTTCGGGCATTGCTGTAGTACAAATAGAGGGGAACCGCTTGCCCTTCTGTTGATGAAGACTTATTCAAGACATAGCCATCAACTCGCACAAATTTATAGCCTCCATTCAAGGCATTGTTTTTACCCTTCGTTGTGGCAGTCGTAAAATTGTCTTTTCGAGAGCCATTCCAATAATGTTCCAAAGCTTTGCCATAACTATCTTTTGGAGGAGGAGCATGTTGGGCTTCTTTGAATCTAAACTGTTGTGCTGTGCTGTTGTTGATGGTCCATACTTGGATATTTGTGCCATTGGTTTTGAGTCCACCTTTGATGTCCAAGTTTAGGTCTCCCAATTTTGAGCGAATAGAATAGTAGCCTCCACCTGCATCTACCAATTTCCATTTTTGGGCATCTGTGCCATTTTTACCATACTGCCATACATTTGTGCCACGGGTTTTGAGTCCTCCCTGAACATCCAAGACCAAGTTACTTCCCACATTTTGGATGTAGTAATATCCACCACCCGTATGAATGAAACGGAATTTTTGAGCCTCGCTGTTGTTGAGTTGGTGCTGTTGGACATTTGCTTTTGGTCTTTTATTGCCGCCACTAATGTCTATGACTTTTCCACTGTGTTTTGCCATCAAATACCAAGGTTTGTTGGTCAATCCACTGGGAACTTTTACTTTGTAGAGTTGGTTGATGGCAGCAATGTCGCCTGGACTCATTCCCCTTCTTTGCCCAAAATTATTGCAGGTTTTACCCGTAATGGTGGGTTTTCCATTTTTGCTGAAAGCGTAGGCAGGATAGTGCATGAGGGAATTGCAGTCGTAGTGTCCGATGTCTATTCCGTCCGAAACGTGTTTTTTGAAATTGTGCTTTTTGTCGGATTTGATATTGTCCCAGTTGATGGTGATGTGATTGTTTCTATCCTCACGAGATTGTTCATGCCAAAGTCCTGCGGAGTGTAATATCTCATGCACAATGCTCCCAAAACTACAGCTTCCAATATTGATTTTTTGCTTGCCACCACATCTTCCTACACGAGACCAGCAGCCATCACCCGAAATGAAATGGACATAATCTTTTTCATTGCTGCGCTGTACCAATCGGAGGTTGGTTTGTTCCTGTATGTGTTGAATCGCCTGCATAATGGCTTGTCTTTTAGGATGTCCACTTTGTATGGTATAAGGAATGACCCCATTTTTCCAACGATAGGTCTCTCCATCAATCACCACTGCAAAGGCTACATCTCCTGAATACATAGAAGCAGGTCCCAACACAATGTCTCCTTCCATGACTGCCATTCCATCCACAAACTCTATGGAGACTTTCCTTTTTTGGGTGTGAAAAGGTAGGTATGCCTCCACTTCTCTTTGTGTTCGCTGTGTGGTTTTGGGCTGAAATATTTCAGCTTCTGGATTTTGTTTTTGTTTGAGCTGGACTCGCTGTGTGCCGCGTTGGGAAAGTGTTCTTGCCTTTGACCTTTGAGCGAAGGAATCGGTAGCACTGAACAAGGTCAGTAGAATGAGTAAGACTGTGAGAAGTGAACGAGGAGGTAATTTTAGATTTGTTTTGTTGTTACTTAAGGTGTTCATGATTTTGAGATTTAATGTTTTAAAGGGAAATTTAAAAAGGGTTCTTGAAAATGTTTTAGGTGAAAAAGATGTGTGTGTGCGTTGATTTGAAAGGATAGACAAGGAGCTTCAAAAATTCCACACGGGTTTCAAATTAAAAAAAAAAAAAACTTCAATGTCTAATCAGTATATATCCAGCCCATGCTTTGGGGGTAAATCCTTTTCTTTGTATCAACTCTAATTTGGCTCGCTGCAATGCTTTGGAGTAGGGTAGGTGCTGTTATTTTCGGAATGGTTTTTTGGAAAGAAAAAATGCTTATTCAATGTAAATAATGACCGTTACCTTACAACCTCATAATGCTTGAAATACAATTCATCATTGCTCGCATCATTGTCCAGCATGATGACATGAATTTCTCCTTTGATTTTGTAGGCCCCCAGATTACCGACAGTTATTCCTTCGGGTTCCTCATATTTGCTCCATCCAGGATGGTACTCATATTTGAAGGTGGAATTGACAGAGGTTTTGGTATTGTTTGCAGAATTGAAGTCTGAATTTTCGCTGAAGGATTTGGTGAATTTTCGACCTGTATCATTGTGGAATACCCACACGCCGCCATCTTTAGCTTTGGTATCATTGCTATCTCTACCATTGACCAAGAACAAGTATTTGCCATCTTCCGAAAAATCTCCACCTTGCATGTACTTTTTAATATCCTGTGTTTTACTGCCCGATTCATTGTATAAATTGTAGTAATCCTTGAAAGTAAGAACGACTTTTCCTTGCTTTAAACTGTTGAAATCTATTCTATAACGGTGAATTTTACGAGCATTAGAACTATGACTAATAGAGCTACTGGAGGTGTAGAGTATTTGGGATTGATGGTGAATGGCACACCAACCTGCATTTGTTTGCTTAGTCATTTTGTAACTGCCTATGTATTGTAGATTAGATGCTTTATACACCAGCATAAGAGGTGTGAGATTTTGTTTTTTGCGTTGTGGTGGAAGTGGTTTAAAAAATGGAGACGGTTTTTTTTGTGACTCAACATAGACATACTTGTAGCCCTCTATAGGCACAAACAAATAGCCTTTGTAGTAGTCCAAATCGCAAAAATGATTGTAACCTTGCTTGGCTAAGTTAGAAGGAATTTTTACTTGATAAATTTGTTGTGCAGCATTGGGACCATTCAATTTTTTGTTAAGGTCATGGCTAAATGGAAATTTCCACAATTTAGTCATTTGGGTAAAATACCAATTACTTTCATCATGGGTCACACCTTGTAGGTTGTCACTCCAATTGTTGTCTGAATCAGAAGGATATTGCCCTAGATAATTGATTTTTTTGATGGGTGGAGGAGGAGGTCTTACTGGACTCGGCAAAGGGAGTGCAACTTGACCAGAAGGAGCAGGAGATTTGAGCTTGTCAAACCTTGAAGAAACTGGGGGGTTACGTTTAGGTCTTGTTATTTTTACTGAGGAAATAACATCATTGAATTTTCTGCTCTGTAAGTTGGCTACACTTTGGGTGAATGTAATAGATTTGCCTCTGAAGTTGGAGTCTTGATAGGCTACGACTGTCCAACCTTTGGGAATTTTGAT
>JBGCDY010000470.1:0-8835 GCA_045105835.1 Chitinophagales bacterium | reverse complement strand
CTGACATCGATTATTTCATCTTTTTTTTTTTTTTTTACAGCCTTGCCGCTGGCATCATAATGTGTTGCGGTAATTTTACTCATGCTCCGAATGTCATCATAATATTCCTGAATACGTCCGAACTCTTTGCCATGTTCGTTGAGAATCGTGATGGCGCAATGCTTTTCGTAAGTGGCTGTGCCTTCTGATCTGACGGTAAAAGTTTCATTTGCGTCTCTTACAATGGCATTTGCTCCTTTGATGAGTTCGATTGGAATTTTGGTTATGGAGTAATTCGGATTGTCTTTGGCATTGAAGGAATTTGCTTCTATGCTGTATGGACTAAAAAAAATGTAGGTAAAAAGAACTACTATTTGAATGTACTTTTTCATTTTAATTTTGGTTTTATAGGTAATCTATTTCACTTCCTTCAATACAATTTGTTCGGCATGTTTGGCAACAATCAAGTCATAAAATTGCTTGATAGCACCGTATTCTTCAGGTACAAAGAGGGCTTGATTGATAGAAAATTTGCTCATTAGCTGCAATTTGTTCCCATTTACACTTGCATTATACAAAAAAGAGCAAGCTTTGTTGGGAAGCCCAATTCGAGTTGCTTCGGGTAGCTCTTCTACCTCATAACCTTCTGGTATTTCGACATTGAAGATGTAGGTATAGTTGTATCCATGTCCATAGTCGATTGGATAGGTTCGTTTGTCGAGTTTGAAGGGGTTTTCTGCCATTTTTTCGGTAAGCATGGGATTCAGATACATTCTACCATCAACTGTACTTGCAGCTCCATTGACTTTGATTTCATAAGTAGATTTTAGAGGTTCAGTGAGGTTATTTTTGTTTTCAAATGTGTATTTTTTCAAGTCCATATCTGGAACGTCCTCTTCAAAAACTCCTTTTGCATAGCTTTCTTCTCCTTTTTCTTTAAGGTTCATTCTCTTGTAAAATGCACTGTAATCTTTATCTGAATGATTAAGAATTCCTTCTAAATCACCTTCTTTGTTCAATACAAAGGTAGCACTCGCTACATGTTGGTATTTTTGTTTTGAGTCAATGGTTTTCCATTCAGGATTTGCTTTGTTTAGCAAGAACGCTTTTTGGTTTAGGTCATTGTCATCCAATAAATTGTAAGGGCGGTTTTTGTGAATGGCATCCAACCAATGTTCTTCTTCTCCAATTTTGACATAAGTGATTACATGGTTGAATTGGTCTAAGAAGGGATAAATTGGCTGCATTTTACCATGGCTTCGGGTGCTTAATATCGCAGGATATGCCTCAATTCCCGCTTCTCGAAGCATCAATGTGAGCATTAGATTGATTTCACTACTTCTACCTGATTTTTCACTAAATACATTGTTTAGACTCTGACCTGTCCAAATACTGTATATTCCATTCCAACCTATGTTTTGTTTGACATAGTCATAAATGGCAATCATTTTTTCTTGTTCAGTTTTGGCTTTTGCTACAATCCCTGGCACTATTTTTTTGACAGAACCATTGCTATATCCCTTCAAAGGCAGACCAAAATCCTCGTCTTCCCACAACTCTTTAGACACTTTGTCCCAATCCTCCATGACTGTATGAAGTATTTGTCCAGGAATATCAATGGCTTGCAGTTGATACCCCACTTTTGCTTGATAATCTCGCAGCGTAGTCATGTAAGGTTCGGGTCTTAGTGCAGGTACATTTTTAGCTACTCTTCGATAATATTGTCCTGCATAGTTCAACATTTGCCCATTAATACTCTCTGTATCAGAATATTTTTCATTCGTATTTATTTCTAAAGGAACGGCACCTTGATAGTAATTTGCATAATTGAAATATTCAGGAATTTTGACCCTGTATTCGCTGTAAAGTATTGGTTCTGTAGTCTGAAAATACCAATCTGGAACTACATAATTCTCTGAAACAATGGTATAGCTGTATTCTATGATTGTTCCTTCTTTGACAGCAGGCATTAGTATCTTTTTTTGAGATTGAAAATTGGATATTTTTTCGGTGATGACTTCTTTTTTATCCAATTTGTGTTTGACTAACTTTCCTCCCTCCATAGCATAAGTAATTCCCTTTATGCCTTTCACATTGCCTGTTCGATGATTGTACTCTATGCTAATATCTGCCCAATCAAATCCAGATTTTTTCAAAATTTTTATGCGTCGATGCCTGGCATATTCAGAATGGCCACGGGCAAGTTCAAAGTTTACTGTACCTATATCTGCTAAAATAACGACGGAGGCATCGGGGTCGGCTTCATAAGTATCCATTTTTAAATCGCTCATTTTAACATCTCCATATTTTATGGGAAGTGGTTGGGCAAACAATTGAATACTGAAAATAAGGCAGCCAATAAATAAGTTAGAACAAAAAAGGTATCTCATATCCGTTTTTTTTTATTGTTAATGTATTTTAAATCTTGGTTTAATACTATGATTGAAAATCTTTGTGAATTTATACAATAAAATTGATTTTAAAAAAAATATTATAACAAACAATAAAAAAAGCTGCTAATCGCACATTGGCAATTAGCAGCTTTTAATTCGTGTCTTCATCCAAAGACACAAACAAAATCAGACTTTAGGTCTTACTTTTTGTTGTTCTCAGAGCTTACTTTCTTTGCAGGAATATCAGCAGCAACAGTAGTAACTCCTTCTTTCACTGTTTCAGTAGTAGCAGCTTTTGTTCCAGCCGCTTTTTTGGAGCAACATCCTGCTTTACCAGCAGATTTAGCACAAGATTTTTTTGCAGTAGCACCTTCTTGTAAAGAAGCTTTCACGACTGTAACACCTTCGCTTGTTTGGTTTGCAGCAGCTTTGGCAGCGGCAGCTTTTTTCGAGCAACATCCTGCTTTACCAGCAGTTTTCGAACAAGTTTTAGGAGCAGCAGCATCTTGTTGTAAAGCAGCTTTTACGACCGTCATTCCTTCACTTGTTTGATTTGCAGCAGCTTTAGCAGCAGCGGCTTTTTTAGCACAACATCCTGCAGCACCAGCAGTTTTTGAACAGGCTTTGGGAGCAGCAGCATCTTGTTGCAAAGCAGCTTTTACGACAGTTACTCCTTCGCTTGTCTCTGTAGCAGCAGTTTCAGTTGCAGCTTTTTTACTACAAGAAGATGCTGACTTAGCGCATTGTGCATACACGTCTGATCCCAATGTGAATAAGACGGCAACTATTAATAGTGCAAATAAATTCTTCATGAATTTGTTGTTTTATTTTATAAAAAAATGAATTCTATGTAAAGATAACGATTTGTTGACGAATTGGAATACCCAAAGTCTCGTTAAAGTATGTTAATGATATAAACGACTAATAGTTCTATAGTGTTTTGCATAGTAAGTAGACAGATTCTAGCTCAAAAAGTTTGAACACCAACTTATCTTTTGGTTTGACCCTATTTTTCATCTGTTATTTGGGGAGAGTGAAATAAAAATTAGTCCCTCGGTTGAGTTTGGAGGTAAACCAAATACGCCCTTTGTGGCGTTCCACTATTTTTTTGCAGATAGCCAGTCCAATGCCTGTGCCTTCGTACTCATCTTTGTTGTGTAAACGCTGAAAAATGGCAAATACTTTGTTTTTGTATTCTTCGTCAATACCGATACCATTGTCTGCTATTCTAAAGATGTGGTTGTGCTCATCTTCTTGGACAGTAATTTCGATAATTGGATCGACATCTTTCTTGCGGAATTTGATGGCATTACTGATGAGGTTCTGAATTAACTGAATCATATTCAAATAGTTGGCATTGAGGGTTGGTAGGTCATCTACAATGATTTGCACATTGTTTTCTCTAACAGAAATTGTAATGTTGTTTTGAACAATCTCCAATAATTGGTTGAAGTCCACTTCTTCAAGTTCTCCTCTTCTTCTACTAATTCGAGAATATTGCAGCAAATCATCAATCAATTGGTTGATTTGATTTGTTCCATTGACCACAAAACTGAGGTATTCTTTGGCATCGCCATCCAATAGTTCCCCATACTTTCGCTCCAATAATTGCGAAAAACTCGAAATGGTTCGCACTGGAGCTTTTAAATCGTGAGAAGCGATATAGGCAAATTCTTCAAGGTCAGAATTAGAACGCATGAGGTCAAAGGCTCGCTCTGCCAGTTTTTTCTCTATACGTTTTCGGTCTTCAATTTCCTCTTTTAATTTCTGTGTTGATTTTAGATTTTGAAACAAAGCTCCCGCTTTGTGTGCCATAACGGTATAGGAGGGTAATACTTTTCTATCTATTTTTTCGTAGTAAGCCTCATCTTTTTCTTGTTTGCCTGTCACAATAAAACCCGAAAGGTCACCAATGTGATTGAACATGGGACAAACAATGGCTTCACTGAATTGAAGGTCTGTTAAGTACAAGTAAATGGGATGAGATGGGCTAATGACAAAACTGTGTTTTTGGGGTAAAATATCTGCATCAAAATCCAAAGATTTTGGAACTTCTAAAATACCATGTTGTGCCAACGTACAGATTTGATGATTGATTTCACTAAATTCAAAAAGAATACTTTTAGGAAGGTTGAAGGCTATTGCAAAGTGATCTACAGTAGTACGTGCGAAATCGGATATACGTTGAATTCGCATGGTTTTGTCGTCATACTGCTGAATGATTTTTAGGCGATTCAATTCTGCATCCAATTCATGCTTCGTATCCATCAAATGCTCTTTTACCAGCATACTTCTCTCTACCTGTTCTTGAAGTTCTTGACACTTACGAAGTAATTCCTCGTAAGTAGGCTTCGATACAGGGTTTTCACTCTCCGTTATTGACCTATCAATAGCAGGCGGATGGGACATATATGGGCTCTTTGATAAAGTTTTTCAACTTTCATTAATTCAAAAAAACTACTAAAATTCTGCGCAAAAAAGACATAGGTTGAGTATGAATTCGCCTAACTTCTAAATACAAAACTTCACAAAAGTACAAAACATGAAGTAGGGCATTGTATGCGTTTACGAAGTTCTTTTACAGTTTTAAAGTAGAACTCACCAAACAAATCTATAGTATTTGGATGATGAATGTTGGGCATTTCGACGGTTTATGGTATAGTAAAATGCTAGAGGCTTATGCTAATTGGTCAAAGTTGGTATTGGTGTTTATTTTATTATTAAAAAGAAAGATTTATCACCTCTCAAATCGAAGTTAATAATAATTCATGTATTTATCAAGCTTATTTTTTCCTTACTTGACTAAATTTATGAAAAAAGGCTTTTGAAGCCTGACTGCAAGATAAAACACTATCTAATATACAGAAAATAAGCACCTTACAAATCCAAACTTCAAAAACCTAATTTATAAAATCAAAACGATTCGCAAGTTATTTTTGGTCTCCAGTAAACTTCAAAGATGCTGAATTGATGCAATAACGCAAATTTGTCGGAGGAGGTCCATCAGGAAAAACATGCCCCAAATGAGCATAACACCGATTGCACATTACTTCAATGCGTTTCATGCCAAAAGCATTGTCTTCATTTTCATAAATATGCTTTTCTTCAATTGGTTTCCAATAGCTAGGCCATCCCGTTCCAGATTTAAACTTTGTTTCGGAAGAAAACAATGGTAAGTCACAACAGACACAACTATACTCTCCCTTCTTTTTATTGTCCCAATATTCACCTGTAAAAGCACGTTCTGTTCCTTTTTCTCGGGCTACATAATACTGTTCTGCCGTCAATTGAGCTTTCCATTCTGCTTCTGTTTTACTCACTCTCTCGAAGGGCAAATCTTCTTTTTGAGAAGCAGATATTGCTTCTTCACTTTCCATTTTGACCGTCTTGACTTCCATTGCTGATTCGCCTTCTGCCAACGCTGTTTTACTTGCAGTCTCTCCTACAGCAGTTTTATTTGGATTTTGGTTTTGAGCACAGCCCACCACCAATAATATACATAAAACTAAAGTTCCTGTGAAATTTACTCTACTTTTCATTCTGTTAAATTTATTTTTTCGTGTAATATTCTTCACTCTAAATGCCTGAATGGTATGAAACGTTCTACCCAAGGACAAGGTTTCACTTCAAAATGCTCCTACAAGACAAAAGAGAGCCTCAGAACAAGTTTATTCCAATGAAAAAGGCTACCCTTTGATGAGGTAGCCTTCTTTCTTGATTTCGTATAGTTTAGAATGACAAATGCAGCTACTTTATGAGTTTCACCACAAATAAAAATACAACAGCTCCAAGTACAGCAGTAATGATTTGACCTCCTACTCCACTTCCAATAGGAAGTCCCAACTGAGGCACCAACCATCCACCAACAAGTGCGCCGATGATTCCAACAATAATATTGCCTATAATTCCGAAGCCAAAGCCTTTCATAATAATACCTGCCAACCAGCCTGCAACTGCTCCAATGATTAAAAAGTACAAGATAGGATCCATAGTGATTATTGATTTGATGAAAAAAACGAGCATAGATGAGTACTCAACACTATGTTAAATTAACAAAAAAAAGTAAGGTTTCCAATTTTATTATTTAAATCAATGATACACAGAGCTTAATTAATAGCACAAAAAAAAGTGAATTATCGAACTTCTTTGAGAGGTTTGATAATTCACTATTAATCAAGGACATTTCAATCAATTAATTACACGAACGACTTTATCTATATTTTCACCTATTTGCTTTTCTTATGCTACAAATTTAGGCAGATAATACCAATCTCTCAATTACATTTTGAAGTACTTATCTCCAAAATCAACATTTTGACAAATCGAAAAATCACTCTCAAAAATCTAACTATCAATTAATTACAAATTTTTCGTTTCCAGAAAAATCAATTAGGAACGCTTTTTGCAGACAATAAAATGACAAAACATTACAACAACCAAGCACTAATATGATAGGATCTGTCAGTTTGAATAAATAGTATGCACCTTTTTTTATAATTTCTTTACCACAAAATCCCCACCCTATTCTTAGAAACCTAAGTTCTATCCGCACATTCATTTTTGACTAATTCCTAATCCCAAAAGCTAATAGAACTATGCAAGCCTTATTTTCCAACACTTTTGTGTTGTATTGCCTATTAGGGACACAACTGTTATTTGCCCACGATTTGCTATGGATAGATACGCTTTCTAACGAAGCTGCGCAACAGTATGTTCTTGAATACAAAGACGTTGCAGTCAGTGATATGCACCGAACAGGTATTCCTGCAAGTATCAAATTGGCACAAGCCATGTTTGAATCCAACTTTGGGCGAAGTGATTTGGCCATCCAAGGCAACAATCATTTTGGCATCAAGTGTTATAGAAGTTGGAAGGGTGGTAGACTCTACTACAACGACGACAAACCCAATGAATGTTTCCGACAATACGACTGGGTAGACGATTCTTATCAAGATCACTCCCGTATCATTACCAGCAAGAAACGTTATGCTTCCCTTTTTGAGTTGGCTCCAATAGATTACAAAGGCTGGGCAAAAGGATTGCAGAAAACGGGTTATGCTACTGATCCTCAATATGCAAAAAAATTGATTTGGATGATCGAAAAACACGACCTCCATCAGTATGACTTTGAAGAAGATCCTTTTACTGATATGGATGATCCCCCCATTATCGCCCTCAGTTCGCAGGAGGCTTTAGAAAACAGTCCTATTACTCCTCGACAGCCACACCTCCCTTTGGCATACACCAAAAAATTTGGCGATCTTCATGAAGCTGCTCCAGATAAGCTACGGGTTTATCAGGTAAACAATGTCAAGTTATTGAAATACGATTCGATAGAACCCAAAATAGATTTATTGACACCTACAATTGCAGATGATATTCAGGTAAAGAATTCTCAATTTACTGCTTCAATGAATGAAGAAAATGCGCAAAAAAGTGATGCCCTTATGGTCACTCCTTCTTCTCGACCTTCAATAAAAATAACGACTGTACCACAACGACAACTCGCTTCAATAGAGGTAAATGCTACAAAAGAGGAGGTCGTATGGAGTAATCCTCACTTCAAAAAAAGGGCTTTACCAGTTATTAAGCCAGTCATTGAAAAGATGACTTTAAGTATTCCTGCTTCTATAGCTTCAAAGTCAGTTCTTACAGTAGAAAATTCTTTTACCATAGTAGGTCCAAGCACTGAGGTCAAAACCTGTGCTATTCCTTTCCTTAAGTTTACATTAGAAGAAGAACAGGATGAAGAAATAGTGACCGTTGCTCCTTCTTCAAAAACAATCGTTGCTACAACTATTGCTACTCCTTCAGCAAACCCTGATGCAGATTTGACCCTATTACTTTCCCAAAAAGAGATTCTTTACACCAACAAATTGAAGATGGTACAATACGACCAATCCGTCAGTTTGAAAGCCATTGCAACTACCTACCAGATTTCTTTGGATCAATTGATGAAATACAATGACATTACGAATGAGTCACAAATATTGAAAGGTCAAACTCCTATCTATTTGGAGGCTAAAAGAAGCAAACCTGCCACCAATAATTCAAAAGAGCACATTGTTGAAACAGGAGAAACCATGTGGATAATAGCACAAGAGTATGGGCTTCAATTAGAGGAGTTACAATCTCGCAACTACTTAAAGTCAGGTGAAGAACCTCGAAGTGGAGAAACCATTTTGCTAAAATCACAAGCTCCCTACCCTCCCAAAATCAAACGGGACAAACCAAAGGCAAATGTGAGTGAGGAATTTAAGAACGCTACTTTGAGGAAAATCAAAGAGCAAAAATTGAAGTAAGGGAGATAGAAATAAATAAGGGCGTGTTTAAATAATCGTACTACAAAAAAGGTTCTGCTAAAAAGTATAGAGATGTGTAAATTTAGTTTTTTCCAGAAAACGAAGAACACATGAACACTTTATTAGCAGAACCAAGTTCTTTGACAAAATCGTATAAGTTT
>JBGCDY010000469.1:0-3380 GCA_045105835.1 Chitinophagales bacterium | reverse complement strand
TGTACCAATGCGTTTGGATTGACGTGCGATTTCTCGACCCATTTCGTAAATAAGGCGATTGTCCTGAATCGCACCCAATGTCAATTGTTTGGGAAACCTCGGCGTGTCCTTCAATCGCATATTCAATCCCCACTCTGCATCCAAAGACATCATCAAAGGAACTTTTGAAATCGTTTGGAAATAGTTGGTCATTTGCGCTTGTTTGAGTGCCGTCCCTTGCATAAAAATCAGCCCCCCAACATTGTGTTTTCTGACCAAGTTGGCAATAAATTGTTTGTGAGCTTCATCCTTGTTGGAATAAGTCGCTACCATAAACAATTGTCCAAGACGTTCCTCTGGACTCATCTTTTTCATTTGCATTTCTACCCAATTGGCTTGCGCCAATGGATAATTGGTAGATGCCGCAGAATGGAAGGTTTGTCCTGTCGCTATTGTTAAGTTTAGAATGCTGGTCAGTAGAAGAAGTATTCCGATGAAAATTTTGTGCAAGGTCATAGTTCCCAGATGTGTTTTGATTAGTTTAGTATGTTGCGCCGAGTGTTAACACCGAGATAGAGGCTATGAAAACATAGCATTCAAGGTGCTCAAAATACCTTTCCCAGAGGTCTTTTGAAGTGAAAAATGTGATTTTTTAAAGCGTGTGTAAACTTGGAAAGTTAAGAGAGTAGAATTATGCTTGTTTGACTTTGTGCTAACAAAAAACCAAACAAGCCTCAATTAGTAAAACAAACTATTTGCAAAAAATAGTAAAGAATAGCTTGACTAATGTAAAAGTGTTGGGTGAAAATAAAGCAATCGTCAAAATCTCCCATTAAGTTAGGCAGCTATTGTGGGTTTTCCAAATTTATGTGTAAGATTCTTTTCAATAAATAGAGTATTCAAAATTTACATTTTTTGGAAGCACTTGGTCAAAAGACTATGCTTGAAAATAGAATGTAGTATTTGGGGGGAAGTCATTTTAGGGTGTGGGTTAAAACCATATAGATTTGTAATAATAGACAGCAGAAAGGCGTGTGGGTTTAGCGTAGAGGCTGTTTTGAGGGCGAAAAAGTGGAGTTTTGTTCTTCTATAGGTTTTGAACTGTTTTTTCTTCATAGGATATTTACAATATGACCTTCTCCCTTTTGTCATTCTGGAAGAATCTTATGTGTCAATTGAATCAAATTTGAAACAAGTAAAAACTTTTGAAGGAATCGATTAAATATTGTAATCAAATATAAAAACTCCCAAGTCATTCTTCAAAACTCATACACCCAAACTCCTTTTCTCTGCTTTCGCAAATAGCCCCTAATAATCCGTTGGACATCGGGATTCTCTCGAAAAGGAATCAGTTCCTTTCGGATATTTGGCAGAATGGTCAATTTGTGGAAGGTGTTTAGCTTGTATATTTCGTTGGTGTCGGCGGTTTTCACTTCCATCTCTTCTGATTGTTCTTCAATGGTAGCATTTTCACCCACCTTTTCTGGGGCTTCAATAAGTTCGTTATTTTCTTCTTCCTTCAAGTCTGCATCCGCTTCAATATAAGTTTCTTGTTCCTCATATACCAAAGCATCCGCATCGTATTCCACCACCAAATATTCCCCCTCTCCGACCTCTTCTTCCAGAGTACTTTCTTCAACAACATCTTCTTTTTCTTGTAAATCAGGTTCTACAATAATTGAAACATCCACCTCTTCGATTTCTTCCACTTCAATAATCAGAGGATTGATTTTATCCAAAGCTACATAGGCATAGCCCAAGTATTGATTTCCTTCAATCAAGACCACCGATTTTTCCAACTCATTTCGCCCCTTATCTATGATGAGCATATTTTCGGCGGGATAACTGTAATACCCTACCCAAGTATCAATTTTGGCATTGTGGCTTTTGGCATCGTCCACCACTTCCACAAAATCTTCCGCCTCGTACTCACTTTTCAATAACCAACGTTCAAAACCTTGCAAATTGCAGTGTGCTAAATTGAGTTGATAGCGTACAGCACCATGCAATGCAAAACTAAAGGCTTGCCATTTGGAAGAAAATTTTTGAAACAACTGTTCCTTCCTCTCCAGCTTCAATGCGTCAATTTCTAAGGTTTTGAAGCCTTCTTCATTCACTTCAATATAAACGCCATACTTGTACCGTTTGCGCCTTTGGGCTTTATTGAAAGCGGGCATGTAGCGTTTGATTTCGTCAGACTCCAACAATAGAGCAATCAATTCGCTACCCGTCAAGCGGTATTGAAGGTCGTAAATTGCCGCTTTCATGTGTTGTTTTTTACCCGACTCCAAATCCGTATTGAAGTGACTCATGATGCGGTCACGAATGTGTAGGCTTTTACCCAAGTAAACGATGCGTCATAAAAAAAACAAAAAATAATATACTCCAGTAGCTTTCGGCAAAGCATCCACTTTTTCGGCAGGAAGATTGGGCGGTAATTTTGCAGTGAGGGCAATGCTACGAACGAGCTTTTTGTCGATAGAAGGATAATAGTCGATGAAAAGTTTCTCAAAAACTTTGGTGATGGTCTTAGCTCTTTTTTTCAGATTGTAAGTATTGTCATACTTCAAGCCGAAATGCCTACAAAGTCCTCCCAAGCTCTTACTTTTGGGCTTCTCTTCCAAAGTAGAAGCAGTGTCAAACCGTTGTTCAATCAGCATTTTTAGCCCAAGATGTGGGCGTTGGAATCGAAAAGGAGTGGGTTTGAAGGCACTTTTGAGGAGGGCGTAGGAGAGTCGAATATTGAAGCCAACGAGTACGGTGTCTTTGGTGAAGTCAAAAATTTGCTCGGCGATTGCCTCAAAAGTAGGAGCTTTTTTCAAGTCTTTTTCGGAGAAATTGACCAGTGCAATCAGAAATTCAGAGACTTCAATTTCGGGATTGACCAAAGAGTGAAAACGGTCGATGATTTTGCCATTGGCATATTTCACCAATGCCACTTCCATGATTTTATCTCGGCGTGGACTGCCTCCCGTAAATTCGAGGTCAATGATGGTGAATACAAGTTCTGACATTTATCATTCTTTTTAGCCAAATGTAAAAATAAAATTTTGAATGCTTCGTAGGGAGTCATACGTTTTTAAAAAGCACTTTATTTGTATCGGCGATTGAAATCGCCACAGGTAAAAGGTGAGTCTGTTAAGGATTGCTGCAAAAATAATCCTACACAGTTCTGTCTGCAACAGATAGCTTGTGAAATGTATTTTTGATTTTAATCCGCTCCTAACCAAGTCTTCTACCGATTGGTTTATGCATTTGCTTGCACCATACAGTAGGTATTTTCTATATCAACGGCTTCGCCTTTGCCATTGATGGTCGGCAAACATTGACGGATTTCTGATACCCTGCTATTTTCGGTTGGCAGCAAAGGGCTGTTTTCAGCTTGTTGTTGGAGGTATTGC
>JBGCDY010000468.1:0-3584 GCA_045105835.1 Chitinophagales bacterium | reverse complement strand
ATCGGTAAATAGGAGTGCGTAAATGTTTTTTTTTTTTTTTAAATAAGATACTACAGCTGTTTTGTATTGAAGGTTTTGTTGGTTTTTCTGCTGCAAATGGTTATTTATATCTGCCGTTTTGACCATTTTGATGTTGTATTTCAACTGAAAATAGGCAGGATAATTGGTTTCAAAATTTTGGATGACTTGCTGATAAATTTGCTGCAAATCAAAATATGCTCCTTGTAATCCGAGTAAAATCGAATCGGTGACACCCACTCCTTTTGCTTTTTGTTGGTTGATTTTCTTTTGAAGTTCATTCAATTCTTGTTTGATGTTTTGTTCTTCTTCCAACAAATCAGCAGGAATTGCAGCACTTGTTTTTGCTTCACTTTCTTTTACATTTGAAAGCAGTAAGGCAGCTTTCGAATGTTCGCTGAATTGAAAAAACGTATTTCTCAAAGCCTTTTTTTCTTCCATATTTTTTGTCGCTTCAATAAGTTGGTGGGTCGCATGAATGGCATTCTCAAATGTATGCATCATGACTTTAGACGAGAATAGTTTTGAGCCTTCTGCTTGGTGATTTTGGCGCATTTGTTGGATGAAATCAAGGCTCAACTTATACGTAGCTATTGCAGTTCTCAAGTCTTTAGGGTCTTGGGTAGATTGATACCAAAGAACTAAGGATGTGGCCTTTTTTGAGAGCACTTTTGATAATTCAATAGGATGAGGTTGATGCAGAGGAAGGACGGGATTTTGATGGTGGTCTTCTGCATGGAAGTCAGCTACCAATGCGATGATTGCTTTTTGATAGGCTTTAATTTGCTGTAATGTGTCGCTAATCATAAGGTAGTAATCTCCCAAATGATGGTAGGCATGAAAGACTCTATAGTGCTTGTTGCCGTAAAGAGCCAATGATTTTTGAAGAGCCTTCTGAATGTGATCATAGCCCTCTTTTAGTTTGTTTGATTTGAGCAATACTACACCAATATTGTCTTGAATTCGAATTGTTTGTCGATGATTTTCTCCATGGATTTCTTTGCAATAGACCAAGGTTTCTTCTAAATAAGTCAAGGCTTCTGTGTGTAACCCCCTTTGGGTATAACTGTATGCAATATTAGAGCTATTGTTGATGAGTTCTCTCTTCAGTTCTTTTGAGGTATAGAGTTTTCTTAGTGTAGCACGTTCTTGTAGAAAATGCGTCAATTGTTGTTCGTGATCCCCTTTTTCACCCACTAAAAACCCCAAAGCATTGTAACAGTTAGAGATTATTTTTAAGTGTGTATCAGTTGTTTTTAGTAGTAGGTTGAGCGATTTGTGTGTAAAAGCAAGGGCTTGGTCTATATCGCCTTTCATGGAGTAATAAAACCCGATTTTGAAGTAAATCTTGGCGGTATTGGGATGGTCTACGCCAAATTCTTTTTGAAGAACGGCTAAACTGCAATTCAAAGACTCTAACATTTCATCCAACAAATTCAAACGTTGATTGGCAAAAGCCAAAGATTCATAGGTGTTTGAAATGCTTTTGGGTTCGATAACTTTGGCCGTAAGCCTTAGATTTAGAGCCTTTTCGTAGTATTGTTTTTGGGATTTGTGGTCTCCTAATTGTCCATAATAAAATGCCAATATTTCTTGTCCGTCTGCAAGGTCAAGTTGATTGGGATTGGCTTGATTTTGCAGAATTTGTATGGCAGTTAGTGAATGTTGTTTCGCCTTTTCGAGCTGGTTTGCCTGCCTACAATTTTTCCCCATTTCTAAGTGAGATTTACCCACCAAAACATGGTTTTCTTCAAAATAAGGAAAAACTTTTTTTTGATTTTTTTCAAATGCTTCAATACCTTTTTCATAAAGTTTGCACCTAAAACAACAGTTGGAAAACTGTATTTGTGCCTGCAAAAAACCTGTCCAATTCTGCTGCTCTTCAAAAATCTTGAAGACATTGGGTAAAATCTCCATTGCAGCTTGGTATTGTTCTTTGTCAAACAATAATTTGGCTTCTTCAAAAAGTGGGGTGGCTTCTTGGTGGTTCAAAGATGGTTTCATCACACGTTTACTAAAGATGAGAAAGTATGGGCAAATGAATGCTGCAATAATATTGCCATTTAGGCAATATCAACTAATAAATCCGTCATTTATGAGTTCATCTTTTTTCGTTATACTTCGTTAAAAAGCCTCGTCATAGCCCTGCTACCGATACTCGGCACACGGTATGCCTACGTTTTTTGCCTTGTCTAACAAAAAAAAAAGCTCAAAATCGCCTATTTATTAATTTAAAAATGCCTAATCTAAAGAGGTGAGTTGTTGATTAATTATTTGATTATCAGGGTGTAATGTTTATTCGTATTTGGCTACCAGCCGCTGAATTACCTTCACAATGGGGTACTGCTCCCCTTGAAAAATATAGTGATTCATCAAGCCATCTACGGTAGCAAACAAAATATGGGCTTCGGTAGAATTGGGCTCTACCTTGGTGGATTGTAGCAAGGTCTGAAAATGGTAATGCACAAAAACCACCATTTCTTCGACTTCTTCTTCCAGTAGTTCTTGTACGATTGCGGACATCCGCAGGCTGTAAAACAAGCTCCAAAAATCAGGGTGTCGCCGAATCAACCTGAAAGTATTGTGTAGAAATGCCTCTAAGGTGAGCACCCGATGTCGGTCTTTTTTGAACATCGCCTTAATGACTCCAAAACCTTCCAAAAAAATGGTTTTCAATAATTCATCTTTGCCTTTCTTAAAATAATTGTACAACAAGCCCACACTAATATTGGCTTCCTTGGCAATGTCACGAATGGAAGTGCTTTCATATCCTTTTTGGGCAAACAGTTTCAAGGCTGTTTGCATGATATTTTTTCGAGTGCGTCTGTGTTGTTCTTTTCTAGTAATGGACATTTTGAAGCAAAGAAGGTTTATTTACTTCAAAATTACACAAAAAATAGAACAAAGAATGAACGCCTCTACTTCAACTCATCCCGTACTTCCATCAGCACAAAGCCCAATAAATTGTCTCCCAACCAAGTATTCGGATTTTCGATATTGGGAGCATCCTGAGTCAGTCCAACTCCCCAAATGGTATCAAAAGGGCTTGCTTCGACCAATACGGCATCACCCGTCTCGAAGAGGAATTTCTTCAATTTTTTGCTCTTCCCAAACTTGTGTAAATTCCCCTCTTTCACAAGCTCATAACGTAGACTGTCCCATGTATTATGGTCAAAATTGCGAACTTTTCGCCCAAGTCTTTTGGCTTCGGCAGGTGAAAAAGCATCAATGATTTTTTGGTACATCTCCGCATCCCCAAAAACTTCTGCCTTTTTTGCCATCATCCAATGTTCTGCGGATTTGTACAAAACATCTTCGACTTCAAAAACTCCATCCCACCACTGACTGAAACAGGTTTTGTGGATTCGACCATTTTTGGTTTTGGGATTGTGTCCCCAAAAGAAAACATAGGATTCTATTTGACCCGATTGATAGGCTTTTTTAGCCCAGCCTAAATTGTATTTCATTGCTTTATATGGTTTTTGGTTCGGTAAGGAAAACTTGGATTGAAGGAGAATAGTTCCTTGTGATTTACCTTTTTCGGTTTTTCCGTTTGTTAGGGTGTG
>JBGCDY010000467.1:0-6940 GCA_045105835.1 Chitinophagales bacterium | reverse complement strand
AGTAATTAAATGCCTGGCAATGATACCTTTTGCTTTACCATCAATAACCACTACATCCAACATTTCGTGGCGGTTGTACATCGTCACCTTACCTCCTGCAATCTGGCGACTCAAAGCACTGTAAGCACCCAAAAGTAGCTGCTGCCCTGTTTGACCTCTTGCATAGAAAGTACGAGATACTTGTACTCCTCCAAAAGAACGATTTGCCAATAGACCACCATATTCTCTCGCAAAAGGAACACCTTGAGCCACACATTGGTCAATGATATTGACACTCACCTGAGCCAATCGATAAACGTTGGCTTCTCTCGAACGGTAATCACCACCTTTTACGGTATCGTAAAACAAACGATAGGCACTGTCACCATCGTTTTGGTAGTTTTTTGCAGCATTGATTCCCCCCTGAGCTGCAATACTATGCGCTCTTCTTGGAGAATCCTGAAAACAGAAGCATTTTACATTGTAGCCCAGTTCGCCAAGTGTTGCAGCGGCAGCACCGCCTGCTAAACCTGAACCTACTACAATTACATCAATGCGTCTTTTATTATTAGGGGCAACCAGTTTTACATTGGAGCGATAACTCGACCATTTATCTGCAACTGGGCCTTGAGGTATTTTAGCATCTAATTTCATGCTTGTGAATTTTGAATGATGTATTTTGAAGGGGCTTTCTATCTGATTTGAAGGAAGCTTTTCAAAATTTTAATAAACAATACACTCTGATTACAATTTTATTTCTCTTAAAGAATCCCTTGAGATTTTAAGAAAACATAAATGGGTTGAATCGCAAAACCCAAAGGAACTCCAATGGAAAATAACCACCCAAATCCTTTTAAGAAAGGAGTGTATTTACCGTGGTTCAAACCCAATGATTGGAAGGCACTCTGGAATCCATGTGATAAGTGGAAGCCTATCGCTACCAAAGAAACCAAATAGATGGCAACATACCATATCTGAGAGAAGGCTTCATAGACTATTTTGTATAGATCCTTGTTTCCACTGCCATCCAATGGAACAACTCCAAACTTCATCTCAAACCAAAAGCTTTTGAGGTGAACCACCAAAAAGAAAAGGATAATAGTACCCAATAGTGCCATGTTGCGAGATGCCCAAGAATTTGAAGGTTTTGATACTGCATACTTTACAGGTCTTGCCTTTCGGTTGAAGAATGCAAGGTAGAGTCCGACAAATATGTGGAAAAGTATTAAACCAAAGGTCGTGACAGAAATGACCTTGATTGGAGCAAAGTTGGTCATAAAATGAGAGTACTCATTGAACGCTACTCCACCATCGTCTTGCAACAATAGGAAGTTTCCAGACATGTGTACTACTAAAAAAAGGCATAAGAATAAGCCTGTCAAACTCATGATAACTTTCTTGCCAACGGAAGAACTGAAAAAATTAACTACCCAATTCATATTGAAAGTTTAATGGAATGGTTGATTGGTTTTGTCTTAGAAGTCAATGTAACAAATCAGTCGGAATTAAGTTGAAATATTTTTAAGGAATATTCTCTTTTTAATTACCTTAAATGACTTGCTCATTGATTTTATTTTGATTGTAATTCATCTAAATACTCTTGACGAATTTCTACACCCAGACTTTGTGCTTGTTCTACATCTGCAATGGCTTCTTTTTTGTTGCCAAGTGAATTGTGTGCTTGCGAGCGGTAAACCAAGTATTCTCCTTTAGGAGCATCTCTGTTGATGACTTCACTAAAATCTGCAATGGATTCTGCAAACTGTCCTACATTGAATTTGGCAATGCCTCTCCAATGGTAAACAATAAAGTCTTCAGGTTTTGTTTGTATATGTGTATCGAATTCAGGAATCGCCAAATCGTGTCGATTGGTCAAACTATACAACATGCCCTTGTTTCGGTGAATATCCTCAAAGTTAGGATCTATCGCAATGGTTTTGTTTAGGTGAACCAATGCTTTATCATAGTTTTGGATATTGAAGTAAGCCTGAGCACGATCTGAATGACCCTGTGCCGAAGTAGGAGCAGGAAGGTTGTCCAAGTTTGCAGCGGCATTTACTTGCGTATTTGCTTTTGCCTTAGCAGATTTGTTTGATTTTTTATCACTGGGCCACATTACCCAAGCCAAAAATAGAATTGCCAAACCAGCCAAAACGCCCAAAGCGATTTTTTTCTGTTGAGGGTCTAATTCGATTTCGTCGTCATAATCATCATCGTATTCATCGTCAAAATCATCTTCTTCCACTCTTCTCTTAGCCTTTCTTTTGGGAGGAGGTGTTGCGATTGGTTTTTTACGTCTTACGACAGGTTTTTCTTCCTCTTCAAAATCGTCCTCAAATTCATCATCGAATTCGTCTTCAAACTCTTCTTCAACTACCTTTTTAGGTCTCTTTTTCTTTGGAGGAGGCGTTGCGATTGGTTTCTTACGTCTTCTGACAGGTTTTTCTTCCTCTTCAAACTCATCGTCGAATTCGTCTTCAAATTCTTCCTCGTCTCCTCCTCCAAATAATTTACTAAAGAAACCTTGTTTTTTTTCTCCAGAAGAGTCATCCTCATCGTCTTCAAATTCATCCTCAAACTCGTCTTCGAAGTCGAACATGTCTTCTTCTTCCTCTATTTTTCTCTTGTTATTTCGTTTCTTTTTCATCTTTTTGCAATTGGAGTCATTAAAAAAGCGTGTCCAAAAATGGTATTATGGACATACAAAAGTATCTAATAAAAGTTTTCTCTCCAAGTATCACATCATTAAAACATTTGCAAAGTTTGAAAGTTCAGGAAAATAGGCATCAATTATGTCTGAACGGTTGTGGTAGTAATTGGCTCTGTGGTTGGTTAAATAGATGGTTTTCATGCCCAAACCTTTACCAAACTCCATGTCTGTGAGCATATCCCCAACCATGACTGATTTCTCAAATTGTATGGAAGGGAAATCAGATTTAGCCTGCAAGCCCATGCCTATTTTGGGTTTTCTACAGGTGCAGTTTTCCTCAACAAGGTGTGGACAATAATAGAACTTATCCACTCTTCCTCCAGTCTTTATGACCGATTGACGCATCTGTTTAAAAATATCTGAAAGGTCATCATGGGTCATTAGCCCTCGATTGATACCTCTTTGATTGGTGACAACCACGATTTTATCAAAAATAAAATTAAATTTTCTGATAGACTGCAATACCCCTTCAATAAAGTGGAAATCTTCCCATTTGCATACATAGTTGTCTATAATCCGTTGATTGATAACACCATCTCTGTCCAGAAAAAGCGTCCAGTCTTTGTCTATTCCCCAATTGGATACTATTTTTACGTTCTCGGATTGCATGTACATATTTTTTTTTGTCCCATTGGGAACTTATTTGGATCAGAATCAATTAACAATGAAAGTCTACTATAAGGGTGTGCTACAAGATTTGGATTTATTGAATGAAATTTTTGCTTTCATATTTGAGTATTTTTGACCTTCAATAAACAGCACCTACCACTCATAGACCTTTTAGCATCCACCACCAATTACACCACATGAATTTAGCCATCAAATTAAAATGTCCAAATTGCGATTCTCCGATTCATTCGGGGGATATCAATATACAGAAGATGGTGGCAAAATGCTCAAAATGTGGATGTGTTTTCCCATTCAAAACCCGCTTATTCACTCCTTATTCCGTACCACTAAAATCTTCAACCAATAAAATACCCGATGGCATCAAAGTTCATCGACAAGGTGAAAATCAAGAACAAGGTAAGGAATTGTTTCTGACTTATCGCTGGTGGAATAAACGTTATTTTACTTTTATGCTCATTGCAGGCTTGTGGAATATCAGTGCCATCATGTGGTTTGCTATTACGCTTGCCAATGAAGCTTATTTTATGGTGATGTTGGGGATGGTATATGCCATTGCAGGAATCGCTTTGTTGTACCTCGCTATTGCAGGTTTTTTGAATGAGACGGTCATCAAAGTAGATGAATACCAACTCTCTGTAACGCACAATCCCGTTCCGTGGCTATTGTGTCCAAAATTGCGATGTGATAATATAGAGCAGTTGTACTGTACCTTACACATCAATCGAGGTCGCCATTATACACGCTATTCCTATGAATTGAACGTTATTCTCAAAAAGAAGAACAAGCATATTTGTATATTGAAGGGAATCGAAAGCGGAAAACAAGCACAGTATTTAGAACAGGAGATCGAAAGATTTCTGAAGATTAAAGATACGTATGTAAAAGGAGAGTATGTACCACAACGATAAACTTAAATAAAGTTATAAAGAGAGAATATTTTTACTTTAGATAAACTTTTTTGACTATAGAAGTGTCCTACTAACTAAACGCCCGTCAAAACAAAAAAGTGGAATGTTTTTTGGAGAAACATATACATTATTGTGAAAATAATTGTACTTTAGTTAATCAGCGATATTTTTTTAGACATTTTTGACGATACCGACAGACAGAAATAGATAGAGAACGCAGTAAAGAGAGAATGTAAATGACAAACCTAACAGATGACTTGCCATACTTGTCTTGCAGCAAATGCAATACAAAAGTAGGCTCGGAAAATATCAACCATGATATTTGTGTCGCCAAGTGCGACCATTGTGACAGTGTATTCAGATTTGATACCAACAGCACAGAGACAGAAGATTTATCCAATACTACACAAGGTTTTTTGAGTAGAATGTTCGAATCCGAACAATTCATTCATTTATCTTTGTTGGGATTCATGGTATTTTGGAACATTAGTTTCATCATCTTCTCAGTGACTTGTATCAACAAAGGTTATACTGCATTGGCTGTCATTTTAGGGGTAGTTACAGCTATAGGCTTGTACCTAACTTACTTCTTAGTAGCTGCCCTATTTGGCAGAACACAGGTGTCTCCTCAAAAAATAGTCGTCAAAAATTGGGATGCAGTATTGCCCCTATTTGGTGGACGAAGCGAGATAATCAATAGTTTGCACCTCCGAGGAGCATTTGCTGAACAATATCAATTGGCAAGGCATGACAACCAACGAACTGCTGCTACTGCCTACAAAATCAGAGGAATCAATCAAAGTGGTGATAGAATAGATTTGGTAAACGAATTAAGACAAGAAGAACAAGCGGTTGAGATAGAACGAGAAATTCACAAGTTTATCCATCGCAAAGACGTTTAACATCCAAATTGAAATACTTTTTCACACCACTTTTGTTCCTTTTTTTACCTTCAATAGTTGCCAGTCCTCTTTTCAAATACCTTGTAACTCCGCTCACTATTCTTCCGAACTGGTAACCTACTTCATGGAAGTGGTCCTCAATTACCCTTCAATAGACACAGGACACATCGTCAAGTGGAATACCGACATCCACATTGCAGTTCATGGCGAACCATCTCTCACTGATTTAGAAAATCTTAGACAGCTTACCGACCAATTAAACCTTTTAATTGCTCCAATACGCATCACTTTGGACGAAACCGAGCCAAATATGCACGTATTTTTTGTAAGTCCTCAAAAATTTCAAGAATCAGAACCCTACTTCAAAGATGCCCAAAACCCCATACTCAATGGCATTACCTTTGTTTATCCTCGCCCCAATTACGAAATCTACAAAGCCAATATCCTCATCTCTTCTCACACAACGAACCCTCAAAAACGTGCCCATACACTACGAGAAGAAATCACACAAAGCCTTGGTTTACTGACAGATTCATGGAAATACGAAAACAGTATTTTTTATGAAGGACAATCTTATACCAATCGTTTTTCGAAATTGGACGAAGGGCTCATTCAGTTATTGTATGCTTCAAATACAACTGTAGGAATGAACACAAAGGATTTGCTCCATCACTTATGTCCAAGCTCCAATTGATTTCCTTCAAAATACTTGCCTCTTTTGATAATAGTTTTTTAATATCCTCAAATCATTGTATTTTTGTTATTATTTCGATTCACTCTCAAAACACAGAACAATGAAAAATATAGGACAACTGGCAATGATGATACTTTGCTGTACATTCTTATTCACCGCTTGCGTCACGAAGGACGAGCAAGCAGGTGTAGATACAAAAGAGACTCAAGCTACTACCAAAAAGGACAAGAAGCCTACTGCACAAGCAAGTTCGGCTGAAATGACTGGAAAGGTAAATTGGATAAGTATGGAAGATTTGCCTGCTGCAATGGACAAAGAGCCAAGGAAAGTATTGGTGGATTTGTACACAGGCTGGTGTGGCTGGTGCAAACGCATGGATAAAAATACTTTCTCTTACCCCGAGATTGCAAGCTACATCAACGAAAATTTCCACGCAGTAAAATTCAATGCGGAACAACAAGAAAATATCAATTTCGACGGCAAAGAATACAAATTTGTGCCAAAAGGACGTAGAGGAACCAACGAACTGACCTACAAATTGATATTGGGAGACAAGCCAAGTGGAAGAGTAGGTTATCCTACTGTTGCGTTTTTGGACGAAAAACTCGAACGCATTGATGCTTATGCAGGATACAAAGATGCAAGCAGTTTTGATGGAATCACTCGGTTCATTGCCGAAAACCATTACAGCAGCATGGCTCTACCACAATTCCTCCAAGACTACAAATCTCCTATTCCTCAAAGCCCACCTCGTACCAACAATCGCAAAATGAGCCAAGAAGAATTGAAGAAAATGTTGGAAGAACGAAAAGCAAAGGCAAATGCAAAAAATAGCCGACCTTAAATAGTGAAGGGATTTTCTGCTTCAATTGGTTGTTTGTTTCTGATTTTTTCAGAATAACTTACCCCGATTTTAATTTACATACTTAGTTTATGCCTGTTTAGCCTCTATCCACAGATAGGGGTTAAAACTAATCGTTAAAAAAATAGTATTTTATATTAAAAAGCAGTATTTTAATTATCTGCCTTAGCCAATATTATGGCTTTATACTTGCCTTTTTTATTTTTAGCCTTAAGTTTGGCTTTATTTTACTTGTTCTTTGAAGGGATATGGGGT
>JBGCDY010000466.1:0-3884 GCA_045105835.1 Chitinophagales bacterium | reverse complement strand
ACAAGGACAATTCTCAAAAGTTGATTATTGGAGGCGTTTCTGGCGGCATTTTCACCTCCGATGATGGAGGTCTCAACTGGACAGACCACCCCCAAAACACCGAATTTTTATCGCTCTCTATTTCAGCTATTGCACAAGCTCCCAATGGAAATATTTATGTTGGAACAGGTGAACATTTTGGTAATAGCGATTATGGATTTGGTAAAGTTGGCTCTTCTATTTTACCTGGAACAGGGATATATAAATCAACGGATGAGGGGAATAGTTTCCAGCTTTTAGAAGCCACTATTCCTACAATTTCTGGTTTATACAATTATGATTGGAACTCCATTCAAGATATTGAAGTCAATCCCAATAATTCTAACCTTGTTTATGCGGCAACAAATAGAGGTTTGCAAATCAGTCAAGATGGAGGCGAAACTTGGTCAAAAGCAAATGGTATACCTTCCATTAGTATAGCTTATGACATTGCACTAGCATCAGATGGAAAAGTTCATGTACTTGCAGAATCGAGGTATTACCGTGCAACGGATGGTTTAAATTTTACAGGTGAGTTCTCAGGAAACAATACTCCTGAGCAATTTGAGTTTTCATCGAGAAACAAAGCTTTAGCTATATCTCCTTCTGACAACAATTACTTATACATCGTGACGATCAAAGATAATGGCTGTTTGAAAAAAGTATGGCAATCCAAGAATGGAGGTGAAACTTGGGAAGTTATTGGAGAAGGAAGTAATTCTTTTCAACCCCTTAGAAACAATGTGGCGTGTCAAGGTTGGTATGACCTCTGTTTGGCGGTTGATCCAAATAATAGAGAGCGCATCTTTTTGGGAGGAGTCACTTTGTGGTCTTGGTCACCAGAAAATAGCTGGAATCAATTGGATAGTGAAATCGCTCCTTACTATCTTCACCCTGACAAACATACGATTGTATTCGACCCTCAAAATCCCGATATTATGTACATCGGCTCTGATGGAGGAATCGCCCGAAGCCTCAATGCCCAAGACACTGCTCCTACTTTTGAAGCCATCAACAAGAATTATTTCGTTACTCAATTTTATGGCATTGCAGCAAACATAGAAGGCAATGCAATTGGAGGTACACAAGACAACGGAACTATTTTTTTGGATTCCGAGGGCAATTCTATGTTTGAAAACCAACCTTACATTACGGGAGGAGATGGTGGTTTTTGTGAATTTTCCAGATTCAAACCTTTGGCAGCTTTTGTATCCTCACCCAATGGTGGCATCAAACGTTCTGCAAGTTCACAACCTCCTTTCAGTTCATTTTTTGACTACAATACAGACTGTACCCCTGGCCCCAATACAGGTTCTTGTAATCCAGATGGACACTTAGATGGCAACCCACTGTATATCACTCCTTTTCTTCTTTGGGAGGACATTGTTGCCAATTTAATTGACCCCAGTGTTCAGAAAAGTATGTTCATAACAGGTTCTTGTAATGGTAAAATATGGATGACAGAGGGGGCTTTAGATTTTACTGCTATTCCTTCTTGGAGGGAAATCGGCAATTTTGCAGGTAATCGCTGTGTTAGTGCCATAAGTATTTCTGATGACGGAAAAACAGTCTATGCTGGTACACTTGATGGTAGAGTTATGCGAATTACAAATTTGGATAGGGATGAACCTACTACTAAGGAATTTCGGATAAGCAATAATTCTTCACAATATGTATCAAGTATTGCAATTAATTTCAACACTGCTCACATCATTGTAAGCTTGGGAAATTATGGGCAAGCCCAAAACATTGTCGAATCTAATGATGCTACCTCTATCAACCCTACCTTTTCATCCATTCAACACAACCTTCCTTTGATGCCTGTCTATAGTGTCGCTATTGACCACTTCAATACCATTATTGCGGGAACAGAATTAGGTATTTGGCTGTATGACATAAGCACTCAAACTTGGACAGAAGAAAACGGAAAAACGGGGCGAGTGCCTGTGCATAGTCTACGTTTCCAAACAGTAGCCAATCCAGGATGTGAAGTTTTATATGCTGGCACACATGGGCGAGGTGTTTATCGAAGCACCGATTTTTTATTGCCAGGTTGTGGTGATATTTTCCCAGAGGATACCGTTGGCATTGAACCTCTAAATCAGATTTCACAAATCCAACTCTATCCCAACCCAATGCTTGAAAAAAGTACTTTGGAAATTACCCTTCTGGAAACAACCGATTTGAAGCTCCAAATTTTTGACCTTCAAGGGCGAATGGTTCGACAGCAAAATTTGGGTGAGTTGGCTGCTCGTAATCACAAAATTGAAATAGAGAGAGGAGATTTGATTGCAGGAAATTATGTGGTGATTTTGTATGCTGGAAAGAAATTGGTGAGCAAAAAGTTGATTGTAAAGTAATTTTGAAGTAAAAATTCCCATTTGAGTTTTCACTAAAAAAGCCTTCTCTCGCTATGAAAGAAGGCTTTTTTTATTTGCTTTTTTATCGAAAACTCATTCAGTTCACCCTACTTCAATTCCAAATTAGTTTGACCAATCCAGTAACCATCGTGGTACAATTCAGTAGTATATAAACCAGCCGAGAAAGGCGTGTTTTGTTCCCAATATACGCAGTGTTTTTCACGGTCACCACTAAATGCGATGGTGGTTTTGGTAGTATATTTGCTTTCTTGACCCGATTCTGTATTCTTAAAAATACCAGAACCAAAGGATTGGATAAACAAGGTCGTGCCTTCAGGACTAACGATTCTTGCCAAAATATTCTTAGATCCATGATCTGCAATAGGATTCGGCATGACATCAAAACAGATTCGAATTTTATCGGTTTGTTTCTCATTTTTCGTTTCTACCTCTTTCCCATTGTTGCGGACTTTGATTCCTGCCGCCGAAATATCATTGACCATCATCACTGATCCTCTTTTCACTACTCTTTGCAGTAGGTCTTTTTGTTCCGCTAAAATGGTCGTTTTGTTAGCAAGGGTTTGTTTTTCTCCCTCCAATTGAGTGATTGTGTCCGTCTTTTTGACCACTTCATCCTTCAATCCCACATTTTCCTCAGTCAATAAGTCATTTTCTGCAATCAGTCGGTCGATTCTCACCTTGTAATCCTTCGAAATCGTACGCAATGATTCAATCAAATTTTTGGCTTGCACCAATTCTTCACGAGTGGCACTTCCTTTGCCCAAAAGTTTTTTAATCTCTTGTTTTTGAGACTCAATGTCGGTTTCCATTTGCACCAAAGAAGCATCCAATTCCATGTTTTCTTCTTTGTAGTCATCCAATTCTGAAACCATCATATCAAAATCCGCCTGCAAATCAGCTTTTTCCACCTCCAAATTGTCAATGGTTGCTGTTGTAGCGGTTTCAAATTTTTGGTTACTAAAAATCAAATAAGCATTGCCAATCAAAGACAACAATAACAAAATCAATAAAATGGGTTGAAGATTGCTTCTTTGTTCGTTTGTATTAACGGATGTTGTATCTGTCATTCTTTTGCTTTTATAAAAATTTAACGATGCTTGTGAATATCTTGTATTCAGAGTAGAATTTGCTACGCTAAGGTAAAATTATTTTGTTAGATTAAGCGAAATGCTCATAAGAAAAGGGATATAAGCCCTCAATAAATGGATAGAATATTTCCGCTTACGTTTAATCAAGGTAGGTTAAAAAAGCCTAAACCCGCAATAAAATACCTGCAATATAGAACCAGTATTTACTTTGAAGTGTTGCCCTTTTACGAAATACGGTTTTAAAAACTAAAATCATGGCAAACGAAACATTGGTAATTCCCCAACAACAAACCATTCCTCAAGGAGATATTTACATTCCTCTAAAGATGATGAAGTCTCAATTCTCCCAAAATACAGAGGATCTTCCCTACAGGTCCTCCTTTAGTCTTGACGCTTT
>JBGCDY010000465.1:0-3122 GCA_045105835.1 Chitinophagales bacterium | reverse complement strand
ATGTTGGTGTACACAACAGGTACAAGAGTAAATGGGTTCACCTTAGATCCTTCTATTGGCGAGTTCTGTTTGTCGCATCGAGATATCAAAACACCCTTGCAGGGAAATATTTATTCCATCAATGAAAGCTACAAAGTACATTTTTCGGAAGGGGTAAATAAGTACCTGGATTTCTGCAAAGAAAATGATCCCTTCACCAGTCGCCCTTACAAATTGCGTTACATTGGTTCGATGGTAGCTGACGTACACCGTAATCTCATTAAGGGAGGAATCTTTGCCTACCCGCCTACCAAAGCTGACCCAGAAGGCAAATTGCGTCTTTTGTATGAATGCAATCCTTTGGCTTTTATTGTGGAGAAAGCTGGTGGAATGGCTACAGATGGCAAACGCCGAATTTTGGACATTCAACCTACCGAACTGCACCAAAGATTGCCAATTTATTTGGGGTCTACTGCAATGGTCAGAAAGGCAGTCGAGTTTGTGAATGCGAAAGAAGAAGTGATAAAAGCATAGGAAATGGCATAGACATCGGAAGTTTCAACAGCTTCCGATGTTTATAAACAAAACTTCAAATTTAACGTGCAAATTCAAGCTCAAAAACGGTTTGAGTTTGTTTTAGGTTTTGACTATTTTTGTGTAGCAATCAAAGACTTCCAAAGTCTGTGTTCACAATTTTAGCCCAAATAAATTCAGCGCTACATTGACCGATATAGAAAAACAGTTGTACCAAGGACTGCAAGACTATTTGCCAAAAGCAGCCCTACCCACTATTGTCGAATGGCTGGTAGATTACAAGGTGCATCTAAAAATATCCAAAAGTCGTGCAACAAAATTGGGGGATTACCGCTCTCCTTCAAGGGGATATGGACACCGAATTTCGGTCAACAACGACCTCAACCCTTACTCTTTCCTCAATGTTTTGGTGCATGAATTGGCACATTTGGTGACTTTCGAAAAGCATAAAAATAGGGTGAAGCCACATGGGATGGAGTGGAAAATGAACTATCAAAACTTGATGACTGTCTTTCTGGGCAGAAATATTTTTCCCAGTGATTTAGAAGCTGCAATTGAAGCCTATATGCAAAACCCTGCCGCTTCAAGCTGTGTGGATACGACACTCTATAAATTCTTCAAAAAATATGATGCTCCACCTTCAACATTGCCGCACGGCTTCAAAAAAGCATTTGTAGAAGAATTGGTGGTAGGCACTAAGTTTGTGACACCAACAGGACAAGTTTTTGTGAAAGGTGTCAAATTGAGAAAACGATTTAAGTGTTTACAGGTTAACACTGGTAGATGGTACGTTTTCAGCCCGATTGCCGAAGTGTACTATATGCCAAACCAAATACTTCCTACATGAAAACAAGTGTTTATACCCTCGGTCTCTTTTTGTTGTTTATCAGCATGTTCCATTCCTCTTGCAGCGATGACTCTATCATCCGAACCCAATTGACAAATGGAGTTTGGAATATAGACCAGTTTGAGTTGAGAGAATTTTCAGGCGATAATTTGCTTAGTGAACAGATTTACTTCAATGCAGGTGACTACACTTTTTTTGACGACGGAAGTGGAGAATATTTTGACGGAGTGACTGGCTTTTTTCAGAATTTCGTTTGGAATACCGATGGCTTCGAGTTGGTGATTGTGATGAACAACGAACCCACTGTGTATGAAGTTTTGCAGAATGGACAAGAATTGCAGGTCTGGCGAGCGTTTATTGATTATGGCCCTGTTGATTTTGATGAAATTGTCATTCGATTGAGTCGATTTTGATTTTATGATTGTAAACCCACCTAACTACCCACCTTATAAGAAACTGATATTGAAGTGATTTTTTAATTTCCATTCGTTTCTAAACCATTTCCCTTTAGCCAATGCTTTTAAGTCGCCATGAAATAGCAGACAATGTCTGGAACGATTTTGTAACCACCTCACCACAAGGCTGTATTTATCACTTTACGTGGTATTTAGATGTCATTTGCCCTGATTGGTCTGCAATCGTTGTCGGAAATGCCGAACATTGGAATGCGATTATGCCCTTGCCCATGTCCCAAAAAGTAGGCATCCATTATGCGCTACAAGCTCCTTTTGCCCAATATTCAGGAGTCTTATTTCGCCCACAGATTGGCAAGCAATTGACCCAGTGGAGCAACAAAAAACGCTGGTGTGAAGCCATCGTCCAAGACATTCCCACATCCATCAAACTCTTCAAATTCAACTTTGCTCCCCAGTTTGACTATCCATTACCTTTTCATTGGAAGGGCTATCAATTGGAGGCAAAATATACCTATTGGTTGTCTTTGGAGCCGACTGCAAAGGAAATTGAACAAGGTTTTGCGAAATCTGTTCGGCAAGCCATCCGCAAGTCAAAGCAGGAAGGTTTGGTTTTGGTAGAAGCAGAAAATATCGACGATTTACTGCGATTTTCTTTGGAGCAAAAGAAGTTTTTGCCCGATAGTCAATACCAAAAAATGCCTGAACTGTGGCGAGTATTGAAGGAAAAAGATAAAGGAATGGTTTTGGAGATTAGGGACAAAGAAGGGCGTTTACAAACGGGAGGTTTGTTTTTGAAGGATGCCGAAAGATGGATTACCATTTTTGGAAGCAATTCCAATCCTGAAAATAAAGAGACGGGAGCTGTGGCGTATATGTTGAGTGAAGTCATTCAAATGGCGAAAAGGGAAGGGGTGGATTATTTTGATTTTGAAGGCTCGATGATGGAAGGAGTCGAGCGATTTTTTCGGAGTTTTGGAGGGAGTCCAATACCTTACCTATTGATATCTAAAAACACGCTTCCAAAGGCTTTGAAGTGGCTGAAAAAATGAACATGGAATGAATAAGATTTTCAAAATAATTCAGACAAATCAACCATTTAGCCTAAATCGACAAATAAGGCTCGCCACTCGTCACTTCCTCCAAAAACTCTTCCACCGTTTGCATCCAAATTTCGTGTTCATTGCTGCAATAGGATTGGTGACCACTTTCTTCAAAAACTTGCAAATGTTTGAAGCCTCCGAGAGCGCGGTAAATATTTTGGGTTTCTTCCATCATCACCCGACTGTCTTGTTTGCCGTACATCAATAGGGTAGGAGTCCGAACGGATTTCGCATAGTCTTCTGGAT
>JBGCDY010000464.1:0-7428 GCA_045105835.1 Chitinophagales bacterium | reverse complement strand
TGGGAAGCCTTTTGGTCATCGTGTGAAAAATGCTTTTGTATGTTAAAAGACTACACTCTGCAAAAAAACTCAATTGAAGAAGGTCGGATGTGAACGAAAATAAAATAAAAAGGTTTCGTTTTTTGTGAAAAAAAATGACCGTTGTAGATTCGATTGTATAAAATCTGCCCCATTTTGAGTTTGTTTGTCTTCTGATAAATTGGGGTAGAGGATGGAAGGGGAGTGGTTTTGAAGTGGTCTCTTTCCATGTCTGAATTCAAGTAATGAATGGAACCTTAGTAATAAGAAAAAAATAAATGAACATCTTAATTCCCCTTTTGAAAGGGATTGGGGTATGTTAGCTAAAAAATCGTTCAGGTTATTTTTTTACCGTTACTTAGTAGTCTTTCAAGATGATATTGTCAGGTATCCTAGCAAGAACTATGTGTCACACTGTAAGTGTCTTCTGAATGGATAGGAATATTTTGGTTAAATATCCACCCGACAAGCTGAAGTGGACAAACTACTTAGCATACTTCAATCTTGAAATCTAAAAAGTGAAGCTTATTTGACGGAAGTTATGAAATGAGGTGATTGGATAGCAAAAATTAAATGCATAGCAACTTGTTTTTTTACAAAAACTTCAATTGTGCTGAATGAATTCCACCTGAGCCTTTAAAACAGTTTTTTCGGTAGCGGCTGTTTTAACCGCCGAAGGTATTGTGTGGAAAAGATTTGATTTGAAAAAATGGCAGAAACCATTCATGCGGGCGATTCTCCAAAACAAATAAATCTTATAGAGCGTGTAAGCGATTGAAATCGCCCTTACAGAGAGTTATCTTAAAGGCACAGGTCGAATTATTTTAAGAGATAAAATTTTGAACAACCCATCCACCAGGTACTAATCACTAATCACTTCTACACTAGTTTTACTCACTGCATGAACACTTGCTGCCATTTCTTCGACCAAACCAGGATTGGTTTCGAGTGCATTGCCCACAACAATCAAATCTGCACCTGCAATACAACTCCTTTGCGCCAATTCGGGGGTTTGAATTCCACCGCCCACAATCAAGGGAACTTCAATCTGACTGCTGACCGCTTGAATCATTTTTTCGGAGACAGGCTTTTGAGCACCACTTCCCGAATCAAGGTAAATGATTTTCATGCCCAACATTTGACCTGCCAAAGCTGTCGCAACGGCAATAGAAGGTTTGTTGGCAGGAATGGGACTGCTGTTGCTGATGTAAGAAACTGTGGTAGGTGCGCCGCCGTCAATGAGCATATAGGCAGTCGACATCACTTCAATGTCTAATTGGTGGAGGATTGGAGCAGAGATAACATGGTGTCCAATCAACAGTTCGGGATTTCGCCCAGAGATGAGCGACAAGAAGAAAATGGCATCTGCTTCACCACTGATTTGAAGCGGACTACCTGGAAATATGATGACGGGAATATCGCAACTACTTTTGATAAGTTTTATCCAAACAGCAAAACTATCGTTCATTACCAAGCTTCCGCCCACAAAAAAATAATCTACGCCTGCATTTACTGCATGACGCACCATTTTTTCTACTTTTTTTTGATTCACCTTATCTGGGTCAATCAAAGCAGCTATTTTCTTGTGTCCCTGTTGTTTGCCTATTGTCAAACTGTTATATACCAGCCCTGATGTCATATAAACGGTTTTGACAAAAGTACGCTTTTTTTAAGCACTTTTCAATTTTCGCTTTTTTCTAAATCTCGATTACCTCCACTTGTTGAGACCATGAAAAAGCATTATTGGTAATTGAAACATTTTGCCCCTTGGCATCTCGACAGATATAAGGGACTTCCTCTTTTTTGTTAATCTTGGAGCAAGGTAAAAATTTTACCATATTTGGTTTGTGGCTTTGAATCGAAGCCTTTGTTTTGGACTCTTGCAGCGCAAAATCCGCCTGTACGCTATTCTGAGGGCTACTTCCCACAAAATTTGCAGCATAAAGAAGGTAGGCTGCAAAGAATAAAACAGGTACTAAACAGCAAAGACTCAATAATTTTCCTACTCGTTGTCGATTCGTTTTATCTCTTATTGCTTTGCTGTGTTGGAATAGGGGAGTGAATTTTGTGAGGTGTGAAGGCACGTTTTTGGAGGTGAAAAAAGCTTCCAGTGTTTTTTCTTCTTCAATATTGGTATTTGCCTCCCAATATTTGTGGAGGAGTTGTTCTATCTTTTGGTGTTCTGCTTTCATGATTGCGTTTTTTTCGATACTTGACTTCAATTTTTTGCGGATTCTGGCAACCTGCCCTGTCGCACTCCCGATACTAATGCCCAATTCTTCTGCAATGTGTTCATACTTGTATCCTTTTGCCCTCAACCACATCATTTGTTGCCCTCGTTCATCCGAATTTGCCGCAATCAAACGCTTCATTTTTTCTACCTTCTCCTTATCCTCCAATTTTTTGTAAGGATTCATAGAAGTTTTGGTCATGACATTGCTTAGGTAAGTATCCAATGTTCTTTGAATGACCTGCTTTTTTCGAATCATATCAATTGCAACCCATCGAATGGCATTTTTACACAATGCTTTCCAATCGCCTTGTGTGCTGATTTCTTTTTCATACCGCATCATTTTGATGTAGGTCTCTTGTACCGCATCATCTGCCAATTGGCTGCATTTCAATATTCTGACAGCTTTGCTGTGTAATTCTTGGCGTAGGTTTTGGTCTGCAAAAAGGTCTATGTGTTGTTCCTTAGGCATAGCGGTAAATTGTATTGAAGATGAGCACTTAGCAGCGAATCAAAATTAAAATGACTAAACTGCTTATTAGTCAAGTAGTTTGAAATTTCAAATATTGCACTCTCGCGCTCGTCTGTGACGAGAGTGTAAGGCTTTGTCGTTTCAAACGACAGGAAATGTTAAGCACTCGTTGCAAACCATAGCCGTCAAGCTAAGAAGGAGAAAGATGTGTAGGATGCCCCAAAGGGGCAAAAGCAATAGCGTGGGGCATCGCCCTACGAAGCAAAAAAAGGAAATACCAGCCCTGAAAGGGCGAAAGCATTCAGCCATCTTCTTTGCTTTCGCCCTTTCAGGGCTAATGTTACATTTATACTTGACCCACAGGGCGTTGCCCTGTGCTATTGCTAAAACCCTTTCAGGGTTAGTAAACAAGATTTTTGCTTAACTTGACGGCTATGGGCTATGCCCTTCTAAGTATCAAAAAAAACATTACAGGGTAAGAAATAATTGTTTTGTAGGTTAATTAACCTACAAATAGAATGTTCCTAAAGAAATATTCAACTGATTGAACCAACTAAAAAAAGCCATTGGAGATTTTCTTCAATGGCTTTTTTCAACTTTATGTTTCCTCTAAATATCTATCCATTCCTCCTCTAAGGTGAGTTTTGGGTAAGTTAAAAGCCCATTAGAGCCGCTTCTATGGAGTTAATGAATTGATTATCAGTAGGAATAGTTCGGAATTCACCTTATTATACTACCAAACCAACACACAATTCTGACTCTCCGACAATCAGTTTTAGTCAAGGGTGGACTTACTCATTTTACCTTTTGGGCTTTTTTATTTGTCATTTGATAAATTTAATTACCTTTGCGTCCCCAAAATGGCGAGTATATTCAAGACACATGATTTAAATTTATCTTAAGCTTCTCATAACAAAAGAATTGTACTCAATTTTAAGTCCAGTCCACTGAGAGCTATTTACATTTTTTTAGTTAAAACCCTTTAATTCAGGCGAATAGTTCGCATGAGGAGATATTGTTATGGAAAAATTTTTCAATTTATTCGATTTTAAGCAAAAAGTAGACTTTAAAACTGAGATATTATCAGGTCTTACGGTTGCTTTGGCACTTGTCCCAGAAGCAATTGCTTTTGCAATGATTGCAGGATTACCTCCCTTGACGGGGCTTTACGCAGCCTTCGTTATGGGACTTGTCACATCTATTTTAGGTGGACGACCAGGAATGATTTCAGGTGCTACGGGTGCAGTTGCAGTAGTGATAGTCGCATTGGCTATTTCTCACGGGCCCGAATATGTATTTGCCACAGTCGTTTTGGCGGGTATTATACAGGTCTTAGCAGGTGTATTTAGATTGGGTAAACTAATGCGATTGGTGCCTCATCCTGTTATTTTCGGATTTGTAAATGGCTTGGCAATTATCATTTTCATGTCACAATTGGACCAATTCAAAGACCCAAATGGTGATTGGTTGACGGGGGGATCTTTATACGTTTTGCTTGGTTTGGTGCTATTGACCATGCTTATCATTTGGGGGTTGCCAAAGCTCACCAAAGCCATTCCTGCTTCCTTAGCGGCTATTTTGACTATTTTCGCAATGGTTGTAGGTTTTGAGATAGATACCAAAACAGTAGGGGATATTGCCTCGATTGAAGGTGGTTTTCCTCCTTTTCACCTACCAAATGTACCGCTTACTTTAGAAACCTTGACCCTGATTTTTCCTTATGCTGCAATTATGGCGGGAGTTGGATTGATTGAAAGTCTATTGACTTTGAACATTGTTGATGAGATTACGGGAACCCGTGGTAGAGGTAACAAAGAAGCTGTTGCTCAAGGTATTGCGAATATGCTATCAGGTGTTTTTTCTGGTATGGGTGGATGTGCCATGATTGGTCAAAGTCTTATTAACATTTCAAATGGTGCAAGAGAACGACTGTCTGGTATTGTTGCCGCAGTGGTTTTATTGACCTTTGTGATGTTCGGTTCTGGAATAATAGAACAGTTACCAATGGCTGCATTGACAGGCTTGATGATTATGGTTGCGATTGGAACGTTTGAATGGGCGAGTTTGAGAACCATTAATAAAATGCCGAAATCGGACATCTTCGTGATGGTTGTCGTAACGCTTGTAACCGTTGTCTTGCACAATTTGGCATTGGCGGTAATCATAGGAGTTATTATCGCTGCATTGGTTTTTTCTTGGGACAATGCAATCCGTATTAGAGCAAGGAAATCAATTGATGCGAATGGTGTGAAACACTATGAGATTTATGGGCCTTTGTTTTTTGGTTCGGTGACTGTCTTCAACGAAAAGTTTGATATACCAAACGACCCTCCAGAGGTGATTATTGACTTTAGGGAAAGTAGAGTAGTTGATATGTCTGCTATTGAAGCCCTGAATAAAATCACAGAACGCTACCAGAAAGCAGGTAAAACGGTTCACTTACACCATTTGAGCCGAGATTGTCAAAAATTGCTCAAAAATGCAGCTAAAATAATCAACGTGAATGTTTTAGAAGACCCAAGTTATAAGGTCTTAGTTGATGAGGTTTAGGAGTTGGTTCTTAGATTTATCGAATATTTTAGGCAGATTAAAATAAATAATTAGCCATGAATTGGACCGTCTTTTAAGGCGGTGTAGGAGTAAAGTAACAATAATAAGGGCTTTAGCCACTGCAATGGAATGGCTAAAGCCTTTATGAAAAGAGAAGCTATTTACCCCCGAACTAAAGCACGGGGCAATAGAAACCAACATTTTGACTATTTTAATACTTTAAATTGCCTTAGTGGAATGAGACTTTTGAAGTTGATTCTTGAAGATATAGAATGCTTGAAAATCAGTAGGCTATCAAAAGGAAGCTTCAAAAGTCTGGTTCTTTAACTATTGCGTTCAAAGACCTTGTAGTACTAAGACGTTGCAGTGCAACGTCTCTACGAAATCTATGAACCGTTTTTTATTTCCCCTCCAACAAGCCCAAACATAGTTTTAAACGAATAATTTTCTTTACAGATTGATAGACCTGTTCCCTATAATTAGGATCTCTTGTCATTTCCATGAGAATCGAATTGATGCTTTTGGTTTCGTCGGTTGGCATCAATAACATATCATTACCCGCTTTTGAAGCCAATAAGGGGGCATTGTCAATGATTGTGACGGCTTTCATGATATTTAAAGCATCTGTTATTATCAATCCCCGAAAACCCAACTCGTTTTTTAGCAAACCCGTAACGATATTTCTGGAACAACTTGCAGGAAGCCCATTGGTATTGTATTGTGGATTGTTAATTATCGTAATGTGCGCCGTCATTATGGAAAGAAGACCACTTTGTATAAGCGGTGGATAAACACCCAATTCCTTCAATTCTCCATCTATATAGACCGATTTTTTGTGGGTATCCCCTTTGACCAAACCATGACCAGGGAAATGTTTGGCGGTTGCGACAATTCCTTGTTGCTGCGTTGTTTGCATAAACTGTTTGCTCAATTCAATCACCTTTTCTTGGTCACTCCCAAAACTTCTATTTTTGATGGCTTCATTTTGTGGGCTGACATCGACAACGGGCGCAAAATTTTGGCGAAAACCCATATGGAGTAAATGGTGGTTGATGATTCTTGCAATCGAATCAGATTGGTGAGGGGTTTTGATATCAATGGTTTTCATGACTCGTTTAGTCCCTCTCACCCTACTGTTGAACAAGCTCGGCTCGGCATCAATGGAATACAATAGGGGTACCTGGTTTTGAGCATTGCTAACCGAATTAAGTTGGGCAATCAGTTTTTTGTGATTGTCTTTTGTGCCTTTCAAAAATACAATACCGCCAATTTTATTCTCTCTTGCGAGACGGAGAACTGTGGTATCAGATTTACCCAATTCACCTGCCGAGGTCACAATCATTTGTGCTACACGGTCGGCATCACTGAGTGACTGAAAGATTTCCTCTGTTTTGGCATCTAAAATTGGATTGTAGTAGTAAAAGTCTGTTAGTTGATTGGACTGTGCATTTGCAGATAGGAAAATTGTTAGGGCAAATGAGATTGTTAGAATTGATTTAATCATATTGATATTTAGCGTTTTCATGTTTTTTGTTGTAGGGGACTTCCTATGCTAAACAAAGTTAGGCGTTTGCCTCCAATAGAGAGGTATGTATTTTTAGTGGTTCGTTTTATTTTTATTTCAGTTCAATTTTACCCCGTTTTTATCAAGTTTCGTATCACCGTTTTTCCTATCAAACTTATGATTCCTCCTTTTTGAACATACATGGGGTCATCTAACTTGTCCAATAAATCACGTTTGATATACTCGTCCTTTACTTCTTTTTGTACTCTCGGTTCTGCACTCGTTTTGAGGTAATCTGCATTGTCTTTATTAGCAATTACGTTTGCTTTTACCGCCGTTGTATCAGAAACTTCTTCCACTATTTCTTTTATCAAAATAGCATCTTCATCACTTATTTGGAATTTTTCTTTGATTTCTTCCAAAGCCAATTCTATGGTCGTTCTCGGTATTTCGTTTCCACCTTTTGTAGTTTTATATCCACTTTTTGGCTTTGGGTCAGATACAACTGTCAAATTGGTTTTTGTGCCTTGGTATTTTACCGCCCCTTTGCTTAGTTCTACTTTCTTCAAAAACTCTTTCAGTTCAGAAGTCTTACCTTTTCTAATCAAGATTTCGCCCATTACTTCGGCAAAAACGATAAATTCATTTAATTGT
>JBGCDY010000463.1:0-4325 GCA_045105835.1 Chitinophagales bacterium | reverse complement strand
CTCTGTGTTTTCACTCACTGGTACTGCGGCATTGAAGAAAGCGGCAAAACCACTGATTTCAGCCTCACCCATTCCTTTACGCCAAGGCGCACCAGGTCGAAGAGTCTTTTCCTTGTTCACAAATTCTGTGGTAAAGTTGGCATACCCGCCTTCTGTTCCAAGGTCAAATCCATAATTAGCCGCCACTTTGACGGTTTTACCATCTAAGCCTGGATAATCATCCGTCGTTGCAACACCATCTCCTTCAGGGTCGGTATAGTTGCCTTCAATGTTAGACGCTTCTGGGTCAAAATCTCCAGGTGCATTGGTATTGTAGCCGCCAGTAGTGACAGAACCTGTTAGCTTGCCAGTACTTCTTCTCAAAACGATATTGATAACCCCTGCAATGGCATCCGAGCCATATTGTGCCGCAGCACCATCTCTCAAAATTTCGATTCTTTCGATGGCAGAAGCAGGAATTGCATTGAAGTCTGTACCTGTATTCCCCAATCCTCTCGTTCCAAAAATGTTGATAAGTGAAGATTGGTGTCTTCTTTTACCGTTGATTAAAACCAAAGTTTGGTCAGGGCCCAAGCCTCTCAATGAAGCTGGGTCAATGTGTTCTGCACCATCTGCACCCGATTGTTTGGTCGCATTAAAAGAAGGTGCTAAATACTGCAAAATACGGTTCAATTCTACATTCCCGTTTTGAGAAGCCACTTCTTGAATGTTGATGACATCTACTGCAACTGGTGAATCCGTTGCAGAGCGTTTGTAGCTACGTGTACCAACGACCTGAATTGCTCCAAGGTTAATTCCTTCAGCTAACTGAGCATCCAAAGTTGTTTGTCCATTGACTTCCATTTCAATCGTGGAATAGCCAATATAGCTGAATACCAAAGTAGCATTTGCGTCTAATTTCAAGGTATATTTACCTGATAAATCGGTGATGGTGCCGTTTGTTGTTCCTTCTTCAACAACATTTACGCCAATCAAAGGCTCGTTTGCTTCATCGGTTACCGTACCAGAAACGCTGTGTTGTGCACTCAATTGAATGGAGCATAACAAAAAAATTGCGGAGAGTAATGAATTCCTCATGTTTACAAGTTTAGTTAAAAAATATACTAAAAAATTAAAAGTCAGGGTGTATTTAGCAAGTTCAAAGGTAGACGATAAATGCAAAATGAAGAGCATTTTTGCGGCTTAAATCTGTATTCGATAGAAAGCATTGAAATTTCTAGTAAACACCCGTTTGGAGGTTTTATAAAGAGGAAAAAAATCTGAAAAAATGTTCAATTTTGTGGTGACAACAGTTGTAAATCACCCAAATACTGAAAGACATTGAGGCGTTTTAGTAAAACGTCTCTACAAACACATAAAACACCATGCTCCTAATTGCAGACAGTGGCGGCACAAAAACAAGCTGGGCTTTTGTAGAAACCACAGATAAGGTAGAGATTGTGGAAACAGAAGGCATACACCCTTATTTTCAAGACAGCTACCAAATGAGTAAAATCATTTGGCACCTACCAGAGGAATTGATAGAAGAGGTGACCGAACTGCAATTTTATGGCGCAGGTTGTGGCGCAAGGACACAAGCTCGAAACGTACAAAATGTATTGAGTGATTGTTTTCCAGATGGAGCAAAAATCAAGGTGGATACCGATGTTTTTGGGGCTGCAAGGGCATTGTGTCAGCATGAAGCAGGAATTGCAGGGATTTTAGGAACGGGGTCAAATACTTGTCGTTATGATGGGCGACAAATCATTGAGAATTCGAGGGGTTTTGGTTTTATTTTGGGAGATGAAGGAAGCGGTGCGGTGATGGGCAAACGGTTGATGGTAGATTATTTGTACCAAAAAATGCCTTTGCATTTGCTGCAAAAATTGGAGCGCAGGCTACAGTTGACTCCCGATAAAGTATTGGAACATGTTTATAAAAAAACAGCCCCAAATCGCTATTTGGCAAAGTTTAGTTATTTCATACACGAGCATCGAAAAGAAACTTATGTACAAGAATTGCTGCAATCTCACTTTGAAGATTTTTTCCGCAAACGCATTCTTGTTTTTGAAGGGCATCAAAACTTACCTCTGCACCTTATTGGTTCCATTGCCTTTCATTTTCAGGCAGAAATCAAAAAGGTAGCTGCTCAATTTGACATTGAACTCGGCAAGATATTGCAGAATCCCATGCAGGATTTGATTCAATACCACCTTTCTATTGACAGTGCCGATTAGAACCTTAACATAAATTTAACAGCCTTCATTTCCCTACAAGCAGGTATCTTTGATACTTTTGTGGAATGAACTATGTACTAACTGACTTCTTACAAGTTATTGGTTCAATTGGTGTTTTTATATACGGAATGAAAATAATGAGTGAAGGTTTGCAGAAAGCTGCGGGAAAAAACCTTCGGCACATCCTTCAATCCATGACCAACAATCGCCTGAGCGGTATTTTCACAGGCTTATTAACCACCATGACTATCCAATCTTCTTCTGCCACCACTGTGATGGTGGTAAGTTTTGTTAATGCAGGTTTGTTGACTTTTGCAGGCGCGATTGGGGTCATTATGGGCGCAAATATTGGAACAACCATTACGGCTTGGCTGACACTCTTTAGCTTCAAGATAGAAATACAACCCATTGCGATTGCCTTAATTGGCATCTTTTTTCCTTTCTTGTTTTCATCCAATGAGAAGTGGCGAAATATTGCAGAGTTTGTGATGGGCTTTGGCATCTTGTTTTTGGGTTTGGAACTCCTCAAAGACAGTTTCCCCAACATTGGTGAGAATGCCGAAATGCTCGCTTTTCTCAATAATTTTACCCATTCAGGTTTTCTTTCCACTCTTATTTTTGTGGGTGCAGGAGCCTTCCTAACCATTGTTTTGCAGTCTTCGAGTGCCTCTATTACATTGACAATGGTGATGGTCGCACAGGGTTGGATAGATTTTCCTTTGGCAGCGGCTATGGTTTTGGGAGAAAACATTGGCACGACGATTACCGCTAATATTGCTGCTACGGTCTGCAACATTCATGCAAGAAGAGCCGCACGTTTCCATTTAATTTTTAATGTCATAGGCGTATCTTCAGCATTGCTGGTTTTCCCTTTGTTTTTGGGTTGGATAGACCTTTTGCACTTCTACATTTTTGGAGCAAATATTGTAAATTCTTCCGCCTCTGTTACCGAAAATTTGATGCACGCCACCACAGGAATCACCCTATTTCATACAGCCTTCAATATCTCCAATGTACTGCTACAAGTAGGTTTTGTCCCCTTATTGGCTCGTTTGATTGTCTACTTGATGCCCGAAAAAGGAAATACAACTTACAGTCTCAAATACATCAAAAGTGGTTATATCCCCATATCTGAATTGTCTATCAATGAGGCATTGATGGAGGTTCAAGAATTCGGGAAACTTGTCGAAAAAATGAGTGGCAATATCCAATCACTCTTGTTTCAGAAAGTGAAACGCCCAAAAAAATTGATGGAAAAATTGAAGCAAAGGGAGGAAGCCACAGATTTACTGCAAGAGAAAATCAGTGATTTTTTGGCGCAGATTGGCACTGGAGACATTAGTAGCCAGACTTCTTTGCGGATTAGGGCTATGCTAAAGATAGTGAATGATCTGGAGCGAATGGGAGACATTTTTTACCAAATGACGCTGCAATTGGAGAGTATGGAAAAACGAGATTTGCAGTTTCCAGAAGAATTTTTATTAAAAATCAAGACCTTGTTGGAGTTGGTGCATACTGCCATCAAACAAATGAATACCAACATTGGTCTTTCTCCAAATGAAATTGACACCGAAGAGGTGTATGCACAAGAAAATCAAATCAACCAACTTCGGGATGAGTTAGTAGTTGCCTATTACAAGCGAGTCGAAAAAGCCCATTATGGCGTTCGTGAGAGCATTGCATTCCTCAACTGTGTGAATGATGCGGAGAAGGTGGGAGACCATGTTGTGAATGTAACTGAGGCGATTGCAGAACTGAAATAAAAACATACAACAAGGGCATAAAAAAAGGTTCAAGTCTTTTACAACCTGAACCTGCTTGTATAATTCCTAATTATTTTTAGATTGAGTGCTGAAGATAAAGTTTCTTGGGATAGTGTAGTGAACTTTTAAAATGCTCTCTTTTTTTAATATTTTTCATCGAATCTGCATAAGGGCACTAAGACAATGGTACAGCATATTTTTCATCTGGTTTCATCAATGCCTTTCGCACCCATTCACCATGTTCTTCTGCCCAGCGTCTCACTGCTATCCGTTCTGCATTGCAAGGTCCATCTCCTTTGATGACTCTATAAAATTCATCCCAATCAGGATCACTGAATGTCCACTC
>JBGCDY010000462.1:0-11051 GCA_045105835.1 Chitinophagales bacterium | reverse complement strand
ATTGTTCCCGTACAAAAATCGGCATCAAAACCATCTGAAAAAGTATGGCTGACCATAGATTTTTGGACTTCAAAATGAGAGCGAATGATGTTCAGTGCATCTTCACAATGGTTTTTGGTAAAAGTGCAATAACTGATATCTACATCCGATTCATAAAAACTAACTGCTCCCGTCAATGTCCAATTGGCTTGGTTCATGGTATTCAAATCCTCAAACAGTACATAATTCAGCACCGATTTTTTGTCGCTTTGTAGTACCGTAAATCCGTTTGCAGTCTGGTCACTCGAATAAATTTTGATGGGATTGTCTTCTTGCCCATGCAAGTAAACAGGGGATTTGGAAACAAAAGCAGCTCCTTCAATTAAGTCCAAATGAAAACCTGCTTCCATCCGCACTTCATAATTTGCAGGCAAAATAATATTCTCTTTGGTTTGGTATTTTCCCGCTTCAAAAACAATGGTTTTTGTTGCTTCCACCACTTGATAAATGGCATTACTCTCCAATTGAAGTCCTTCAAAAAGAGACCGATGTGGTGTTTCAAAATTGGGCGTTCTCCATTTATTGACATTGCTGCTCAATAGTTCTTCGCTTCCAACTTGTTTGAAGTAAACATAGTTGACATCTGCTCCACTTATCGCCTCCACATATTGTGGCAATTGTCCTTGTTTGTTTACAGGAACATAAATACTTTGGGGCAAATCGGTGGTCATTTTCTCTTTGGTTTTGCCGAACCCAAGAATTTGTAAAGGCAAAAAGTGCTTGTTTTGAAGCTGCAATTGTTGTTCACCGCCTTCTTTTTGTTGAACAAAAACGGTCAAGGATTCGGTGTCCAAAGGACTGAGATAGGTGCGAATGCGTTTGGCGACTTCGGGTATGCGTTTGCGATTGAAGGAGTAGTCCACAAATTCTTCTTGAATCAACAACTCTCTTTTTGCCAAGTCCTTGTCGATACTTTGAAGAAAGCCACCGAGGTAGTTTTCGTCCGTAAACTTCCTCAAATAACCAATGTATTCTGCCACGAATTCTTCGTCCGCAAACAGGGATTTAATGATGTCTTCAAAATAATTGTCCTCATTCCAAATCAAATATCCCAAAAAAGGTGCGCCTTTCTTCAAGGGAATTGCTTTACCTCCGTCGAATCCAATAGGCTCTAATTTGGTACTAACGGGATTGTAATAAAATCGCTGGTTGTGCCAGCGAAAACTGTGGTGGGATTGACACAAATCAGAAATAGCGAAGTATTTAGCCAAACGTTCGATATCAAAAATGTCAGATGCTTTTTGGGTGCTGTATTGGTATTGCTGCATGAGGTTTTGCGCCACTTCAAACTGCTGTTTGAGTGTTTCGGATTTGAGCGTTTTACCTTCCTTAAACACTTTTACTTTGGTTGATTTAAATCCATGTTTCTCCGTAAAGTGATTGTCTTGTTCATACCCCAATGTTTTGATTTGTCTCTGTTTGAATCCCCAAAACCCATCTTCCGTAAAGCGCACAATCACGCCTTCTCTGCGTTTCATAAATTCAGGCAGTTGCTTATCAAAGTGTTCTTCATAAGCATACACTCCCATTTCTTCACCATTGATATTTGTCTTAATAAAATCATAACGAGGTGACAAAACATCCTCTTTTCGCAGCCATTGGTGATACACCCATTCGTCTAATTGCCCTCTGGTGGAAGAATTTTGTATAGAGAATGTTTTCAAACGGTTCCAAGCATGGGGGTCTTTTACTTGAATGCGATACGACCATTTATTACCACTCAAATGATCCAGCCAATCTCCTTTGAGTCGCAATTTCACAGGCATTTTCAGGGTTTCGCCCGTTGCATTCACGCTATCCGTCAAAATATTCCCCTTGACCCAATCGTCATCCTCCGTAATCAATAGCCCCTTTCCGAAGGCTTCCTGTCGCTTTTTCTTCAATTTGTCCATCCATTTATTAGCAATTTCTAAGGAAAAAGTAGGCTCAAATTGCTCCCCATTTTCGATCCTCATATCGGATTCATCTGCCCTTTTTTCAATGGTCAAATCATCCAAATACAGTTCACTGATGCCTTTTTGGTAGACATATATTTTTAGGGTTTCTATATCCGCATTAGCAGGAATCTTAAAGCTGAGTTCCAACAATTCCCACCCCAACGAATCCTTTTTGGTTGTTTTATTGGACTGTATATAAAAATCACTTCCTTCATTTCCATTTGCAGCAATGATTCCGTTCTCGCCTTTTACCTTGTATTGCCAAACCGAAATGTGAAAATGCTCATTGGGTCTTGGGTTTTTGATAATGTAACCAATCCCGTATTGCTGATTGGGTGCGACTTTACTGGATTTTTCTCCTGACCTTGCCTTCTCTCCGCTTTGTGTCTGTCCGTTTTCAAACAATCGTTTGTCTACCCCCAAAAACTTACCTTTCTCAACCGTTTCTGCGTCACAAGTAATGACCCCAATAGGCATATTACTCACTCCTTTGGTTAGTGTGGACAATTCGTTTTTTGGCTTTGAAGGCTTAGATATGTTTGTAAAAAACTGCTTAGCTCCCCCTATCAAAGCGACAAGGACTAAGATCCCCAACAAGTATTTCCCCCATTTGCTTTTCCCGTTTATTGAAGCAGCTGTATGGGAGGAATTTGATTTTTTTATGATCATGCAATTAGGTCGGGTTGGTCAATAATGGAAACTTGGGTATTCGATGAGAGCCCTTTTAGTGCTTGGGTGATGGCTTGAATTTGTTGGATGGAATCAGTCTTACAAATGAAGGAAAGATCCAAACCTTGCTCCAAGGTATCCAAGCGTTTTAGCTCTACATAGCTCATGTGTTTACTGAGTAGGTCGGTGATTTTTTGCAGGTCTTCTTCATCCGTATGAATGTTTACATACATGGCATCTTCGCTTTTGAAGCGCACTTGTCCATTGATTTTTTTGTATAGAAATAAGAGCAACAAAATGATAGAAATGGCAACCAATGCTATAATCGGTTGGTTAGCTCCTGTTGCCAAGCCAATACCTATGACCAAAAATAGGTAGGTCAATTCTTCGGGGTCTTTGATGGCTGCCCTAAAACGAACAATCGACAATGCTCCTACCAAACCCAAGGACAATGCAATGGAAGACTTGACAATCGTGATGATCAATAGCGTAGTAAGGGCAAGTGGTAAGAAATTGGCGGCAAAGCGTTTGCGATTGGAAATGGCATTGCCAAAACGCTGATAAAACCAACTCAATAACATCGCCAACAAGGCTGCAACAATTATATTGACCAAAAATTCACCCAAATGAATGGTATTGGAAAATTGAGTCAAGTATTCTTCAAATTTTAACATATTGTTTATATTCGAGTGACTGAGGGGTTTGATTACACTTCAAAAACTGGGTAAAATTAACATTTTATTAAAACTTAGGAAACTTATAAACTCCAAAAACCTAAATCGGTAGAATGTGTCATTCTTTTCGCTTCAAACGTCAGAGTGCGAATCTTTCAGGTGTCGTCAAGTTTTTCACTTGGAGAGTGAGGACCTTGGTGACAATTTTCGATTTTGGCAATGGTTAGAGTCGTCAATCCCTTTTTTATGTTAAAAAAAAGATAAAAATAAAAGAATGAGTTATTTTTAAGTGCTTAAAAACATTGTGGTAAAATCAAAAAACAGAAATGGCACAAATTCTTAAAAAAGCACTCAAAATAGGTATTTGGACGACCTTATTACTTGCAGTCGCCTTTATTTCTTTCCTCTTATTTGAAACCCAAGATGAGATAAATGCCAATACCGACAACATTGAAGAGAAGCTGAATAAGTTTTACGATAAGCAAAAAATGGGTGGTTTTGCCGTTTCTGTTTTCACACCCGATAGCACCATTTTTTCAAAAAGCTTTGGTTATGCAGATGTCCAAGCGGGAATACCTTTCACCGAAAAAAACACAAATATACCTTGCCTCCACCTCCAAAACAACCATAGGAATTGGATTGATGAAGGCAGAAGAATTGGGCTTGTTAAAACTGGACGATTCTATCAACAAACACCTTCCTTTTGCGGTCGCAAATCCCAAATACCCCAACGCAGACATCACCATCAGACAACTTGCCACACATACCTCCTCCCTTGATTACAACGAAAAAGTAGTGGAATCCCTTTATATTGAAGAAAGTAAAAAAGACAAATCACTCAAACAATTCATGGAAGATTATTTCCAAAAAGGTATTTATGGAACGGTCAAATATACCGAGGATTTGCCTGGCAGCAATTGGAACTACTCCAATATTGGAGCAGGTTTGGCAGCCTACATTATTGAGTACAAATCGGGAATGACCTTTTCAGATTTCACCGAAAAACACATTTTCAAGCCCCTCAAATTGACACATACCTCTTGGTTTGAGTCAGAAGTCGACAGTCTGAATCGAAGTAAATACTATGAGTCTGCAAAGGATTCTATTCTCGAAGTGGCTACGAGTGGAGTCCAACTTTATCCTTGTCGAGATCTATTGACCAACATTGAAGACCTCACAAAATACTGTCAGGCAATCATGTCCCAAAATCCAGCTGTGCTGAAAAAAGAATCGTTTGAAGAACTACTACAACCCAACATATCCAGTTCTGTTACCAATCAAGAAGCAGACAACAATGGAATTTTCTTTTTCATTGATAGAAATCAATATGGCATCATGTATCAGCTGACAGGCGGAAGTGGTGGAGACAACTGCATCAATTCCATGATGTTTTTTGATCCACAAACGATGCTCGGCTATATTTTTATTGGCAATACGGGGCCGGCTAAGTGGAATAGAAGCAACCACATCAGAATTTATAGGGCATTGGTGAGTTTGGGAGAATATGTATCAATGAACAATCCTGACAATTCATTTGTGGATGTGATGGGCTATAAATGGCACAATTGGTACAATCGGGTTCGGGCTTTTTTCTAAGCACTTCAATCAATCACAACCACCCTCTCTATTGGCGTTTCTTTGATTGCCAAGTTTTCGTGACCATTGGCATTCAGTGTAACCTTGAGTTCATTTTGGTCACCTGCCAAATCTGGAAGGTGAAAGAAAGGGCTGTACACACGGGCAAATTTTTGACCATTGATGTACAAGTGGGCGTACCCCTCTCCTACTCGATGGGCTTGATTGACATTCTCTGGGGTAAAGCGAAAATTGCTTGTTTTGATGACCAAATTCCAACCACTCATAGCATCTTTGGTCAGCACCAAATCCTCTATCTGCGGAACAATCGAATCCTGACTAATATCCAATAATCCATGATCCATACTCTTGTGAATGGCAGCAAATCCATGTTCCTCCTTTTCGTGCAGTGCAAAGTTTCTTTTGGAAAAATGTGCTCCGATATACAGCCCTACGAGGATGATCCCCAACTGCAAAATTTGACCTTTTTTCATCGTCCTTATTTAATCGTTGTACTGATTTTTCTCATGGAAGGCAACAGGGCAACCAAAACCATTGCAGGTACAAAAACCAATGGAAAATCAATCCACCAATGACTGGGTGGCAACAGTCCCAAAATGATTTCTACCACATGAATTGAAGCATGTCCTGCAAAGAACAATACCACTCCAAGGTATACCCTAAACGAACGTTTCATATTGTTGGCACACCACAACAGCGCCACTCCTCCTATCAAATACACCAACCCAATGTCGTGAACAAAATGGGTGTTGAGAGGACCTGTATCGTGTATGGCTGCGGGAATATTGTCGTACCAGTTCTTGGCAAAGAATAACATCCACAATCCGTTTCCTGCATTGCTGGCTCCCAATAGATTTAGTAAGGATTTGAGGTAAATTGGTTTCATATGTTTGTAAAATGGCTTTGGTGATTTTGTAGTAAAGATAGGGATAATTTCATTGTTGTTTTGAAGGGCAAAAAACCAACAGATGCACATTTATAGGTTCATATTATAATCAAAAACACTAAATAATTTTAAAAATACGTTCATTAAACAATTTAAGATAATTTTGGTAGTATTTTTGCTTTCTATAAAAACAAGAGAAGCTTACCATATCTCCTCTCTTCAAAAAAACTCAATTCAACTCAATTTTTTTCTAATGTTAGAGTCAAGCAGTAAACATATTTCTAACGAAAAATTGAGCCAAAGTCATCTTTGGGAGATTGTAGATTCTCTGAACAATTCTCCTAGCCTACTTCCCGACAACATGGTTTCCATTGTGGACAATGCACTCATTGATGCCCAACAACTCGCAGACGAAGAACTTTTATTTACACTACATCTCAGATTTGGAAGCTATTTACTCAAAAAACAAAAATATGAGAAGGCAAAAATCCACACAGAATCTGCCCTACAGTTGGCAATTCAAAGTCAGGATAATGGAAAATTGACATCTGCCAGAATTAATTTGGGAATCATCGCTACAAATACCAATAAACTGAATGAGGGACTCTATCACCTCACCAAAGCACTTGAAAATCCCACTAAAGAGCTAAAATTCAACATCTACGCATCTATTGCAGGAGTGCATACAAGACAAAACAAACACGAAACTGCCTTAGAGTTTTTCGAAAAGGCCAAAAACGAAGTGGACTACAAAACCAACTTGCAATTTGCTGGTTTGTATATCGCTACAGGCTATGCACTATCTATGCTCAGTAGATACGACGAAGCCCTCAAAGACATCAACACCGCATACGAACTCTTCAAAGACAATCCTGCATACAAGCACGAAACCGCAATGTGCTTATCGAATATGGCTCAAATTAAATTCGACCAAGGAAAATACGAAGAAAGTGTTTCCTTCATAAAAGAGTCGATTGCCTTGTATGAGGAAATACAGTATCCAGAGTTTCTTATGGCGGATTTTTTGTTCTTAGCACAAGTATATTTGAGCATGGAACAATTTGATGCTGCTTACCATCTCATGAAAAAAACGCTTCAAACCTACAGCAAAGAAGATTTTTTGAAGCTTTATATTAGTGCGCTAAAAAGAATGGTTGCTATTACCAAAGCAATGCACAAATTAGAGGAATGTATTGACTACCAAAATGAACTCATTGAAATTCAATCTGAATATTTTTATCCCGAAAAGAAAGAGAAAATCGAAGCCTTACTGGATAAAAAAGAGGGAGAAATAGATGTATTGATATCTAAGAACCAAAAAATCGAAAAACAAAACCAGCAACTCCAATACTACAACAAAGAATTGGAACAATACGCTTTCATCATCGCCCACGACCTCAAAGAACCCCTCTGTAATATTTCGGGTTTCACCTCACTTTTGAAAAAAAACCACAAACAAAGTTTAGACTCCGAGGTCATAGATTTCCTTCAATACATAGAAACAGGAGCGCAGCAGATGCACCAATTGTTGGAAGACCTATTGCAGTACTCCACACTTCACATTGATGCTACGAAGATTCAAGCCATACACCTACCCACTATTATTCAAGAAGTATTTGAAGAAACCAAACAGAACTTGTCCATCCAACAAGCACAAATTTCGATACCAGACGAACTCCCTACCGTTTATGCAGAATCCAAGCACATCAAATGGCTATTGAGCCAACTGATTGGGAATGCCCTAAAATTCAGTCATTCAGACCGAATTAGTCAGATAGCAATTCGCAGCTATGAGAAAAACCAAAAAACTTTCATCGAAATCAAAGACAATGGAATAGGTATCGAAAAAAATCATCAGCAAAAAGTCTTCCGCATTTTTCAACGCCTAAACAAAGAAGACTTCAAAGGCACAGGCATCGGACTGTCTATCTGCAAAAAAATTGTGGAACTGTATGATGGGGAAATAGGCATGGAATCCAACATTGGAGCAGGAACGAAGGTGTCTTTTAGATTACCTATTGGCGTTTAGAAAGAACAGAAGTGGAAATTTTGCCTACTCAATGTATTTTGGTAAACTTTTTGCGTTCTCTATGAAAGAGAGGAAAATAGCACTCCCTCCAACAAAACGCCATTCAAGTCAAAACTTTACCAATGTTAGTCTCCAAAAAGATACCCACTCTCGACAAAAAATCAAAGCACAGTGAACTTTGGCAAATAGCCGAGTCACTAATGAAAGATCCCACGCTTGTCCCAAAAAACATTGTTCCCACAGTCCAAAAAGCAATCGCTGCAGCAGAAAAACTGCAAGAAAAAGAACTGCTACAACTACTGAATCTAAGGTTTTCTAAATATTGGCTACGCATACAAAACTATAGCGAAGCAAAAGAGTATGCAAAAACTGCCTTGGAATTAGCTACTACGATTGGAGGGGTTGAAACAATTGCCAGTGCAAGAATCAATTTGGCAACCATTTGCTTCAATAAAAAAGAATTCAATGATTCGCTCAGTCTTCTGACCAAAGCACTCAATGAGCATGTTCCTCATCAAAAAATCGATATCTACTCGGCGATTGGAGGGCTATACATTACGATGCAAAAATATGACATGGCATTGGAATACTATCAAAAAGCAAAAAAAATAGTAAAGGGCACAAACGACCTAAAATATGCAGCACTCTATGTCAATACAGGTCTTGTACTTTGTTTTTTAGAAAAGTATGATGAAGCGACTGAAAATATTAATACAGCTCTCCGACTATTCACAGATGTTTCAAAACACAAGTACCCAAGAGCTATTTGCTTTGCGAATCTTGCAGATATCAAATTTGCTCAAAGAGAATATACTGAAAGCATTGACTGTCTCCAAAAGGCGATTAAGCTATATGAGGAACTCCAAATACCAGAAGCTACACTAAACGCCTTATATCTCTTAGCAAGGTCACACATCGCTTTGAAAGAACACATCTCAGCTTATGAAATATTAAAAAAAGCGCTCCAAACCTTTGAAAAAGACAATTACCTGAGACTCTACATAGAAGCACTCAAATTGATTGTTTCTGTGACAAAAGAACTGAACAAACTTAAGGAATGTATTGACTATCAAGATCAACTCATCGAACTCCAATCAGAATACTTCTATCCTGAAAAGAAGGAAAAAATAGATGCGCTGTTGGATAAAAAAGAAAAAGAGATAGACATCCTCGTCTCTAAAAATCAAAAAATCGCCAAACAAAACCAACAACTCTTACAATACAACAAAGAGCTGGAACAATACGCTTTCATCATCGCCCACGACCTCAAAGAACCCCTCTGCAATATTTCGGGTTTTGCCTCTTTACTGAAAAAACAAAACAAGCAACAATTTGACCTTGAGGCATTGAATTTTCTTCAATATATAGAATCAGGGGCAGAACGCATGCATCAATTGTTGGAGGATTTACTGCAATATTCCACCCTCAGTCTTGACACAAACAAACTTCAAAACACACCTCTTCCCAAGATCATTCAAGAAGTATTTGAAGAATGCAAACAAACATGCTCCCTACCACAAGCACAACTTGTGATAAAGGACGCACTTCCCACTTTTCATGCTGAACCCAAACACATTGAATGGCTATTCAGACAACTCATCGAAAATGCCCTTAAATTCAGCTACCCTGATAGAGAGTGTCGAATAGAAATTGGCACTTATGAGCAAGACAAAAAGACCTTTATTGAAGTCAAAGACAATGGCATCGGCATCAAAAAAGCCCACCAACAAAAGATCTTCCGCATTTTCCAACGCCTGAACAAAGAAAACTACGATGGTACGGGCATCGGATTGGCGATGTGTAAAAAAATTGTGGAATTGTATGAGGGGGAAATTGGCATTGAATCTAATATTGGAGTGGGAACGAGGGTTTATTTTTGTTTGGGTGTTGTCGGTTCTTAGTTTTCAAATCATATTAGCTTACTTCAATAACCTTCTCCACAAAACCTACCTCCACATTCATCACCGAAGCAATGTCTATTTTATTCATTTTGGCTTGAAAATAGAGGTTTTGAATGGTTTGGATTTTTATTTGTAGTGCTTCCTCTTTTGCCTTTTGTAATTTTTCTTGCATCATTTCAAAAGTCTCTCCATAAAGAGCCAAATTGATTCCATTGGCAATCTCTCTATCATAAGCTGTTACAGTCATGGTATTTTCTTTTTTGAAAGGTTCGTAAAATTTGTTTTGGAATTGAGTTTCTCGTTTTTTATCTAAACGCATCAAGTTCATCACAAACTGTACCAATGGAACAATTACTGACTTTGGAAAGTTTCCTTCCTCTGCTCGTTTTCGGATAAAATTAATGAGGGCAATCTTCAATTTCAAACGATTGTTCAAATCTTTCTTGGTACGAAGGATGTGAAGGGCTGCTAAAACTGCTACTGCAAAAGGGTTTTTGGATTGTTGCAGTTTTTTCTCATCTTGTTTTCTGACAATGTAGGTATTGTATTCGTAGTGTATTTTTGTACCGAAATAACTGTTGGTAAACTGATTGTACTGTTTCGGGACATTTTCTCCAATGAAAATCGCAATCGCTGTAATCTCCTTGATTTTGAATTTGTCGTAAATCCGATAGTAGTAGGTGAACATTCTTTCTGAAAATTCAGTCTCGTGGTCTCCTTGAATTTCAATGTGAATCAGTACCCATTGTGTTGTACCATTTTTTAGTTATACCTTCACCAAACTATCGTTGATTTTTATGCCCTCTTTTTTGGGTACAGCTACTATCTTGTAGAGTTCTTGCTTCAAAAATTCGGGCTTTTGAGAAAAGTCTATTTGTGGATACAAATCGGGCATGAAAAAGGCTACAAAATCTTCAAAGAGTTGTTCGATGATTTCTTTCCAACGGGTATCGTGGTCGATGTTTTCTGGAGGCATGGTATTTAATTTTGTAACAAAGGTAGGGAAAATGGATTGTTTTGGGGAATAGGGAATCAGAGTTAGAGATATTTGTGTTATATTTGAAATTTAAAATAACATGCATACAATTTCGAAACCTAAAGAAACTTTGATATGATAGAATTTATTATCGAAAACAAACATTGGATATTTAGCGGGATTGGAATTTTCATTTTTTCCACATTGATAAATTTTTTGCATCAAAAAAATAATGAGAGAAAAAAGGACAAGTTTATCAAAGTCTCCAAAGTAGTTGACACTCCTTTGGATCGGATAGATACAGTAATTCCTTTTAGACAAAAATTGATTGATGTCTATCATCA
>JBGCDY010000461.1:0-3149 GCA_045105835.1 Chitinophagales bacterium | reverse complement strand
TCTTCACAATCACTGTTAAATCCATTTGTGGTAGTATTAGCAAATGTAATGACTTCATTTACACATAATAATGAAGACTGAGCCTCAAAATTTGCAGTTGGTGAAGTATAGATTTCTATAGGAGAGGCTGTTCCTTCACTTTTTTTACAGTCGTTTTCTGCTACTATACTAAAAGTGAAACTTTCAGGGCAGGATGTTTCAGTATAAACATGGCACACAGAATTTTCATTAATAAGTTCTTGGTGTGTAAAAAAAGAGAGGTCTGTGCCATCTCCAAAATCCACGATGTAATTGGTAGATTCATGATTGCCTTCAATATCTGTTATATCAAAACAGTAGCTTTGTGGGCTACATCCTGCTGTATTTGCAGGTTTGTTTACTCCAATTGAGGGATTGGTAATATTGGTAATAGTTTCTTGTATAGTAGAAGTACAACCACCTTCCGTTTCAATGGTATAAGTCAAGGTAAAAATACCAAATATATAAGTGTGACTTATACTACCATCATTGGGAAAACTACCTTCATCGTAATCGGCAGAACCATCTCCCCAATCAATTTGATAACGATTGATATTGGTACCCTGAGAGTCCTCAAATACAATTAAACTATAATTTCCTTCATCACAATTGGTGAAATTATCTAATGGTTCAACTAGTTTGGCTTGGCAATTTCCTGATTCAGTTGTGGCAGTGATGATTTGACAATATTTATCTTCACCACACTCATTAGAGGTTGTCAAACAAACTTCATACTCTCCTAATGTATCGTAAGTATAAGAAGGATTTTCTTCATTAGAAGTTTGTCCGTCTCCAAATTCCCAAAGGTAGTCTGTATCACTGCTGCATTGGGTATCGTAGCCATTGGTAGAAGTGTTGAAAAACTGCATGATTTCTCCAATAAGAGCTGTATTTGAGTTGGTAGTAAATTCTGCAATTGGAGGTGTGCCGATAATAATAGAAGTAACAACTACTTCATTTTCAGAACAAGCATTGGAAGCTCTTATTGAAAAATCAAAACCGTTTTCTGCTGTTTCGCAATTGGAGACATCGTAAGGATGACAGATGGGATTGGGCGGTGGATGATTGTAAATTTCGGGTTCAGAACCGTCTCCAAAGTTTACCTCATAAATAGTTGAAGGATGGTTGTTCTCCACAAGGTTTAGTTCAAAACACAATTCAATTGGACCACAAGTAGTAGTGTTTTCTGGTGGTACCAATCCAATGGTAGGGTCTGCGATGTCATTGTTGATTGTTTCTTTAATGGTGGAAATACAGCCATTTGAAGTAGTAATGGTATAGGTTAAGGTGAAAATGCCTATTGGATAAGTGTGACTTATTCCTTCTACAGGAAAATCACTTTCATCATACGCTATAGAACCATCTCCCCAGTCAATTTGATAACGGTTGATATTCTCATCTTCGGATTCATCTAATACAATCAAACTGTAATCGCCTCCATTACAATTCATGAATTGTCCACTTGAAGTAGTGAGTTCGGCGCTACATTCATCGGAATTAGTTGTGACAGTCACAATCAATGATGTAGTAACAGTACATTCATTTTCGTCTGTGAAAGTGGCAGTGTAGGTGGTGGTTTGGGTGGAGCTTGCAGTAGGATTCATTGAGGTGTAGTTGTCGAGTCCTTCGCCTTCCCATTGAACAGAGAAAGTATTGCCTTCGATATTGCTTTCTGCAAAAGCGAATATTTCAACACTTTGTCCTGCTACGATGGTTGTGTCTCCGCTGTTGGAGGCGGTGAGGGTGATTTCTTCGAGGGTGAAGGGAATCCATTCACTTTTGCAGAACTGACCATCGGAGGTAATCAAGTAGGATGAGGCATAAACAGTTCCCGCTTGAAAATATTCAAATGTATTTCCATTAGGTAGGTTTGTTAAAGGGGCACTTAAATCATCTGTCCAAATAATATTTGTCCCTTCCTCTGATGTGGCTTCAAGTACAGCAGTTTCCCCTTGACAAATAAATACATTTTGCTCTAAAGGAATCGGTGGGTTTACTGTGGGACAAACGAAGTCCACAAATACCGTCATTGAAGTAGTCTCTATACATCCATATTCATCCGTAACCGTTGCAGTATAAACGTTGACGGTGTCGGTAGGTGTGGCGATTGGATTGGCAATGGTGTAATCACTGAGTACTTCCCCTTCCCATTGAATGTCATAGTTGGCATTTGGATTGGAGTGGGTTATGGTTATTTCAATTGGAGTGCTTTGACCTTCTTCGATGGTGATGTCTTGGTCAATATTTACAGCTAAACTAGCCGTTTCTAAAGTAAAAGGGATTTTTTCGCCATGGCATAATTGAATAGGGTCTTCATTTGAAATGATGACATAGGCTGCTGCATAAACAGTTGTATTAGGTGTAATTAAAGTATATGCAGTATCTGTCTCAATAAAACTCCCACTGGAAAGGTCAGAAAACCAACTGATCCCATCTGCTCCTTCTGGAACATGAGCGATAAAAGGAACATTATTAATTACTCCTTCACAAACAATTATATCTTGTAGAATTGGTATAGGTAGAACGGATATAGTTGGACAATCACCTCCACCACCATTTACTCCTTCTACAAATACCGTCATAGAAGTTTGATTGATACATCCATCTTCATCTGTGAATGTGGCAGTATAAACAGTCGTTGTAGTTGGGCTTGCAGTGGGATTTTCGATATTGTAAAAATCAAGTCCTTCGCCTTCCCATTGAACAGAATAATTTACATTTTCATCTGGTTCGACAACCGAAGCTAAAATTTGTATGCTTTCTCCTTGTTGGAGGGTGTGGTCTCCTGTGTTTTCAACTTCAAAGGCTCTATTGATGAAGAAAGGAGTACGTCCACTACTGTAACAAGTATCTGTTTCGAAGACGTTAAAGTTGGTAGCAAAATATTTGCCTGCTTCTTCAAAAACATATTCTTCTCCAAAAGCTATGGGTATGGTGTCGTTTGAATCATTGCTACTGAACCATGCTACTTCTGTATTGGTAGCGAGTTGGAAAGGTTGTGTATTGATTACTTGTGAGCATAAATCTATCGTAGAAGCAATAGAAATGGGTGGGCTGCTTGGAGGAGAACAAGTCTCTGGAGTCAGCACATTTACCGTTAAGGATGTTGAAATGGTACATCCATTTTCGTC
>JBGCDY010000460.1:0-3937 GCA_045105835.1 Chitinophagales bacterium | reverse complement strand
TTCGACCCTTGATTTGCCAACAAATTTACTCCGAGGACCACAAGCCATTGCAGGAACAATCACTAACCTTGGGGGGACAACCATCGAAAGTTTTGATTTGAATTGGCGAAGAGGAAGTCAGACTTTTACACAAACCATTGAAGGGCTTCAATTGCAACCATTTGAAGAATATGTTTTTGAACACGAACAATTGTGGCAAGCAGAAGCAGGTGAACAGCAATTCATTGTTTTTCTGACCAATATCAATGGAGGAGACGATGGTTCATTGATGAACAACAGCATAGTGAGAGAGGTAGAAGTCTTGAATGCGCTTTCCCAACGCACTGTTTTGTACGAAAATTTTACCAATGCTTCTTGCACCATTTGTGCCGTTGCTGACCCCATTTTTTCGGGAATCGTCTTGTCCAATCCTTTGATTGCAGCCATCAGTTACCATGTCAACTTTCCAGGATTGGATGTGATGTACCAAGAAAGTCCCGAAGATGTAGATGCTCGTTTGGATTATCATCAGGTTTTGGGTTCACCTTTTTCTGTAATTGAAGGAGGCTTGCTCAGAGATGGCACACAGTTCATTCTATCCGCCAATGTAAATGCTTTTCGTGCCAATGATGCCTTGGTAAATTTGGCGGTTATCGAACGAGTGGTCAAAGAAGAAAATGGAGACTACAGCAAGGTAGTCATGGATGTATATGTGACTCCCAATAAGGACATATCTTCCTCCAATCTGCGACTTCAAACGGTGGTTGCCGAGCGAGAAGTATTGTATGAGGAGCCGCCAGGGAGCAATGGTTTGACAGATTTTTACTATGTGATGCGGAAAATGTTGCCTACATCAGAAGGGACTTCACTGCCTGATTTACAGGCTCTACAAACCCAAAAATTCACCTTTGAATACGAAATAGCGGATTATATCAAAAACAAGGAGGAGCTACGAAGCATCATTTTTGTAGAAAATGCCGACAGCAAGGAAATTCTTCAAACCTTGAGTCCTGAAAAACCGCTTGGTGAAAACAACACAGCCAACCTCCAAAAACTGGGCGCAAATTTTGGCTACCTCACCGCAGCACTTCAACACAATTATTGCCTTACAGCTGCCGAAGGACAGATTGAAATAGAATTGTTTGGCGAAACGGAGGGCTTGACTTTGCTTTGGTCAAATGGTGAAACAGGCAATACAGTCAGTAATTTGGAAGCAGGTATTCATGAACTGCAAATCAATACTGCAAATGGTATTTCGGACAATTACACATTTGAGGTCTTTGCTTCGGAAGGCTTTGCGGTTGCAGCAAGCAGTATTCCTGATACAGATGCACAAGGAAATGGCAGCGCAAGTATTGAAGTTACTGGAGGAGAAACTCCTTTTACCTTTGAGTGGAACACGGGCGAAACGACTGCAAGTATTGAAGGCAAAGAAGCAGGTGTTTATACGGTGCTGATTACCGATGCTTTGGATTGTCAACAAACGGTGGAAGTGGTGATTGACAGCGCAACGGACATTGAAGATTTGACCCAACAGCCTTTTTTATTGTACCCCAATCCTGCAACCAATCAAATTCAATTAGATTGGAAACAAGCTATTTCCACACAAGTTGAACTTAGTATTTTCAATACTTTGGGGCAAAAAGTAAATACTTTTTCGGTCGATGCTACTGTAGGTAAATCACAAATGACTTTGGATATAAGCGGTTTTGAGTCAGGAGTATATTTGCTGCAATGGTCTGCAAATGGTAAGATTTGGACAGAGCGTTTTTATGTATTGAAAAAAAAAAAAAATACTCAATAAGGGTGGGTTTCGAAACCCATCCTTATTGAGCATATAATTTACCTGAGAATAAGTGAGAAGACAAAAATGGGATGCGAGAAATGAGGCTTCCAATTTCTTATTGTCAAAGCATTAACAATCTTATTGATTGATTTAATTTTGTCCTACCGCTCACAGCAAAAGTTAAATATATGGCAACTTATTTTTCTTACAAAAAATTGATAAACAAAGTTTTGAACAACCAGTCACCAGTTACTAATCTACCAATCACTGTACTACCGTTTCTTCTTATAATGCGTCGTTTTACTCGCAATTTCAACAGGTTTTCGAGCTTCCCAGCTTGAAGGAGTCACTTCAATATTGCGTTGTTCGATGGCGATGATGCCCTTCAATACGTCCCGGCGACTGACCTGACCAATCAATTTCCCATTTTCGACTACAGGAAAACGACGGTAGTTGGAGTGAATAAATTCATAGGCTGCTTGTATCACAGATAAGCCCGCATCCATCGTTTTGACATCCCGAGACATATAATCTCCTACGGGTTCTTTGCTCCCAGGAGCATTGTAATAGGCTCGATTGAAGGTGACTTTCAAACAATCTTTTTCGGAAATCACGCCTACCAAGTTTTTATCTGCATCTAAGACAGGTGCACCAGACATTTTGTTTTTCAAGAGAATTCTCATGGCTTCTCGAATGTCTGTATCAGGTGAGAAAGTCACCAAATTGGTTGCCATGTAGGTTTTAATGGATTCGTAAGGGTTCATATGAGGTTGGTTTTTGGGAGTGATAAATGATAAGCAATTCTTGAAGATATTGTGAATCACTTAAAGGAAGATACTAATTTTTCACTGCTTTTCCAAAATAAAGAAACCCTCCAATATAGGTTGATCCTATATTGAAGGGCCTCTGAATTTTGTTTTACTATCTAAGCCAACTGTTTTTTCTATCTACAAACTTCCACAAAACCATTGCTTTTTCGGGTCACAAAAGTTTCTCCGTCAATGATTTGGTAGGTGAACACGTAGAAGTAAGTGCCATCTGGTACATCATTGTTGTTTTCTTGCCAAGTACCATTCCATGCCATTGTGTTGTCGTAGTTGTCAATTTGGTACACTGCATCTCCCCAACGATTGAAAATCAAGAGGGTAGCAGGGAATTCTTCATTGAAACAAGCATCAGAACCTTCAATTAAGAATAAATCATTGATTCCGTCACTATTCGGAGAAAATGCATTGGCAAATTCTGGTGAGCAGCTGCTACTTTCGATAGTAACCACTACCATAGCCGTATCACAAATCACCGATTCGTCCACAAAGGTTACACACAATTCGTACTCAAAACTGTCCACTCCAATAAAGTTAGGGTCGGGAGTGTACAAAACACTGGTGTCACCTTCCAAAGCCGTACCTGAAAAAGCAGGCTCTACAATGCGAATGTCGATGCTGGTAATCAAAGAATCGGCAGGAATGAAATCATTGTCCAAAACTTGGATTTCAACAGGTGTACTTTCGATGGTTGTATCTTCATCGTCAATCGCCACAACTTCTCCTTCAATAGGAGGATTGACATCCGTGGAGTCAATCGTGATGAATACCCAAGCCGTATCGGTGCGTCCAGTAGGATCGGTAATCAAATATTGGAAAGAATCTATGCCCACAAAATCCGTTGCAGGAACATAATCCACATTCAACAATCCGAAATCAACCGTAGCCATTGCGCCTTCTACAAATGGACCTTCCAAAATCACAACACCTGTAATGACATCGCCATCAGGATCGCTATCGTTTTCGAGTACTTCAATAATGATACTTGTGTTAATCAATGTGTTCACGGTATCGTTCACTGCAATAGGAGGATCGGGAACAGGAGTCACTTCCACATTGATATTTACAGGAATACAAGAACTGTTTTCGTCACAAACATCTACTGTGAAAGTATCGTTGCCCGTAAAATCTACATCGGGATCATAAACTATGCAGTTGAGGTTTTCGGAAGAACCGACTGTGCCATTGTCAGGCTGTGAAACGATGATGACCGTTCCAATATCGAAGGCATCAATATAGTCTCCCAAGCAAATCTCAACAGGAATTTCTTCTTCGGTCAAGGTATCAATCGCTGCAACTTCACCTGTGACAGTAATGGTCACATAAGCTGTATCACAAAGCGGAGGAG
>JBGCDY010000459.1:0-15811 GCA_045105835.1 Chitinophagales bacterium | reverse complement strand
TGCAGACAACTACTTGGTATTGTATGCCCACAATGAGGGCGAACGACCTCCCAATACGGCAGCTTTGCAGATAGATGACGGAGGTAAAATACGAAAAATAGGTTTGAGTTCGGATTTAAAAACTTGTGATGCTTTGAAGTTTGAGTTTTTGGACAATTAGCCCAACTTCAATTTTTTGATCTCGACTATACATAAAGAAAGTGGCTATTGCAATACAAGCAATAACCACTTTGTTTTGGCATTAAGTCAACAAAAAAAAGGGCTTAGTCGAAGAAGTATTATGTCGCTTTTTCCATTCACTTCCTCTTAACCAAACCCTTCAAGAAGTTTTACTTTCGTATATTTTGGGTTTTCATCCTTTACAAGGAATCCAACAATTGATCGGTGAGTTCGCTGAACTGTTCTTCAGTAATTTCACCTTGGTCCAACATCAAATTTAAGCGTTTGAGTTCTTCCGTCACCTCATTGTTGATTTCATACATCTTGAAATCTCCATTGCGTGATTTTTTCTGAGTAGCTTCCACATACGCCTTGCCTTTTTCGAGGACTTCTTGGTAGTAATCCTGAAAGAGGTAAAAATTGAAGTTTTTCATATTTCCGCCTTCTTCAAAGTGGCGAACAAACACTTCTCCAATGGCGTAAGTGCTTGCAGCTGAAAATCCAGCTCGAAAAATACCTCCAATCAATGAACCTATTCCTGGTACTGCTTTGATCAATGAGCCTGCAAACTTGGGCAGTGCGCCACCTGCAACAGAGGTCATCAATACCTTGTCTATTGATTTTTCATAAGAGACTTTATAGGCATCACACAATTCACTAATCATATTTGCCTGTACCGTACTTAGGATTACGATATCCACCAAGGGAATAGGTATCAATCCAGTTCCAACAGCAATATATGTGTGTTTTGAAATAATTTCTTGAGCCAGTTCTCTTTTACCTTGCATGATATTAACAAATTAAATTTGTTTGAAAACAGAAATTCAGTTTAATAGTTTTAACACGTTTCCGCATAAAAAGTTCCACACTCAGCCCACTAATTCCCACTCCAATAAAATCGTTCCAAAGGCGGTGAAAACTCGTTTCCTTGTCCATCTTTGACATACAACTTAAAAATGAATGTCCTCACACCTTCCTCTCTCTGTGCAGGTGAAATACTCCAAGCTATTTTGTGTGTTCCTGTGGAATATTGTCGTTTTGTCAAATCCACGATTTTTTTGCCTTTGATATTGTATATCGTAGCCCTTACAAAAAGTGGTTTTTCAATGCTAAATGCAAAGGTAGCAATATCGGTAAAAGGATTTGGATAAATCGTATCAATTTTTGCACTATTGATGAGTCCAGCATAATCGGACACATTCGACAAAATATTGGGATAGCCTGGGGTACTGGTATTCAAAACCTGACCTATTCCTTGTCCATCTCTCGGCAAACCATAGACTACATCAGGCAATACTTCTTTGAATGAAACGGTATCAATCAAGGCATAATCTAAAGATGCAGGTCCAAATATCCCAATTTGTTTTTTGCTAAAATCAAAGGTGAAAGGTACATGGTCTTTTCCCTGCTCTGCTTCTCCATCCACCCACAATATCATAAATTCTTTTGGCATCAAGGTTTTGGAAGGCAAGCCCCACTTTCGGGTATTGCGAAAATCGTTGGTCAAAAAATAATCCCCCAGCCATATAGGTTCTTCTTCTCCATTGTAGATTTCTATCCAAGAATCATACTCGCCCTGCGCATCCATTATAATCGAATCATTAATCGGCATCCATTCATTGATGAACAATTTGGGCCCTACCCGCATCTGTACGGGAATCGTTCCTTCTTTTGGATAACGGGTAATCAGTCCTGTAGCATCCACCGCTTCAATATAATACTCTACGCTTCGAGAACTAGGCTCAGGCATAAGAGTAGCTGCAAAAATATCGTCATCCTTATGCTTATCTCCTCCACTTCCATTGTCTTTCATCTCCAATATTTGCCAGCTTGCATTGTCGCATTTGTAATGCAATGCCACTGTTGGTTTGGTTTTAGATTCATCTTCAACCGTGCTGAATAGGACAAGAGGTTCACTATTTCGTGGGCGATTGGGTTCATAATAAGCATCAAAAACAATGGGATTGATGTTTACCAAATCCAACTGTTCTACAATACTGGTATAACGTTTTTCGATGTATTCCTTCAATCCATACTTCACATGCCCTTCCAATGCCTTGTCAAACGAAGCATTGAATTTTTGGAGTGTATAACCATAATCCTCCGTTCGGTACTGATCCAAAGCCGCTGCTTCCTGAATCATTTTCTTCCTACAATCAATTGCAGCTCCCAAAGAAGCTGGATTTCCATATTTCTTGACCAATTTACTCATATAGTATGAAAACCGCTTGCGAAAATCTTGCACTTTCAAAAGACGTTCGTGTAAGGGGATGAATTTATCCTTGGGAGTCCAAGAGTAGATATTTCTCATCGCCCAATCCTCCGAAAGTTCATCAATCCCAAAAGTATTTTCGAGATTATAAGGAATGTATTCAAACTTATCTGTTCTTGGATTGTGGTACAAATAGTAATTGCCAATATTGAAGGAGTATCCCTCCCAATTACCAATAAAAATATCCACTGCCATTGTCCTTAAAAACATATCGACATTGAACACCCTGTCTATATTCGTTTGAAAATCTTCTTCTTTGCTCAAATGTAAGCGATTGATAAAATTCGCCAAATCACTGTAATCATCCTGTCCCGCATTTGTCTTCAATTGATACACCCGTTTTCCATCTTGTACCGTTTTATAACGATTCGCCTCCACACCAAGATAGCCCAAACTTGCATTTGTACTTGCTTTATATAAATTCCCATTTTTATTGCCAAAACGCTCAGCCAAAAACTTTTCATCCACAGGTTCTACATTGAGGTAAACCCCATGATAAATGCCATTTATGTACACCTGCACATGGTTCGTTCTTGGTGTCACTACCTTCATTTCCTGAAACAAGTCGGCTGCAATTTTGGCTCGCATCATTGTCGGGTCTTTGTGCTGTCCCTCCAATACCAAGCGTTGAAGACCATGAAAATCAACGCCTTTTTCAAAGCTATCAAATACGACTTCAAAGGATTTTTTGGTAATATTTCGATTCGCAGAGTTCATTCCCTTCAATTTGAAACCAACCTTACGAATCGTATCCATTTTATCACCTTTATTGAATACAAACATGGCAGGATATTCTCTATTGCTGGTCAAATCCTCAAAAATCAACTCCAAATCAGATACAGACATCATCAAATCTATTCTTGCCAAAGAATTGTCTTCATACACAGGGCTTTCTCCTTCATAAGAATCTTGTCCGCAATCACTGATTTTGTTTACAATGGGCGACACCCAATGAGCAGATATGCTGAAAAAACTCACTACAAGCAGCAAGTACAGCATGGGTTTTATAGATAATTGTTTCATTTTTTTTGGGTTTTATATAGATTTTAGATTTAAAACATTTTTAGTTTTTTGAATAAATGAATAACGTAAAAAAAATCGTTTTTGGCTGATTCATTTTAATCAAAAAGACACATTTCAAAAGTCTTTGGTAGTATGACTAACCTTTTACATTGAAGTGATAGTCGTACCTCAAAATAAACAAAATTTTGGGACTTACTGGGTAGATTTTATAAGGATGTATGCTTACAGACGAATCTAAAGGAGAGTATTTGTGGGCATTTATTGACAAAAATAACACATATTTTGAGCCAAAATCAATCAAAAGCCATAGCTTGCCCATTAAAACCAATTATCATGAATCATAATAAAAACTTTAGCAGTCCATCCTATCTCTTCAACGGACACTTACAAAGTATCTATCCATCTTTTTTTAGAAAGGTGAAAGAAGTCTTCTATGAACGAGAACGCATATTCACCACAGATGGTGATTTTTTAGATTTGGATTGGTCTACTACCAACAGTCCTTCAATAGCTATTGTTTCACATGGTTTGGAAGGCAGCAGCGACAGCAAATATGTGAAGGGAATCACTCAATTGCTCAATCAAAATGGCTGGGATGCTTTGGCGTGGAATTATCGCTCTTGCAGTGGTGAATTGAACTGGAAACTACGCTCTTATCACAGTGGTGCAACTGAAGATTTGGATTTGGTCATACAACACGCATTGAAGCGAAATCCTTACCAAAAGGTCGCTTTGATAGGTTTTAGTTTGGGAGGAAATCTGACATTGAAGTATGCGGGAGAGCAATCCTCTGATTTAGACCCTCGCATCCAAAAGGTCATTGCCGTTTCTGCCCCTTGTGATTTGGCAGCCAGCAGTGCCTATATTTCGACGGGATTCAGCAGGGTCTATGAGAAGCGTTTTTTGAATACCCTTGTTCCCAAAGCCATCGAAAAGAGTCGAAAATTTGGCTATCCAATTAAGGAGGACATCACCAAAAATCTACGGACAATATGGGCTTTTGATGATTTGTTTACTGCTCCCATACATGGATTCAGGGATGCTGCGGACTACTACCGACAATGTAGTGCCAACCGTTTTATACCCTCCATTGAAGTCCCAACGCTCATTCTAAGTGCGTGGAATGACCCTTTCTTAGCGGATGAATGTTACCCATTTGCACTCACCAAAAACCATCCTTATGTGACCTTAGATGTGACCAAAGAAGGAGGGCATGTAGGTTTTTTTGACGGCAATAAAAAGGTGTATTGGTCAGAACAGCGTATGCTAAGATTTTTGAGTCAAAAAAAGACTTGATTCTTTGACAATTCTCATCAAGGTAAAAAGGCTTCGGAAGTTTTCTCTCTTACAAGTTTCATTGTTAGGAAAACGAAACCCGATTTCTCTAAAAACTAAACTTCCGAAATTTCCTCTGCCACCTACCCAATCTCCTTACTCGCCAATTTATTTTCCCAAAAGTAGGAATTGAAGGAACGGTACATCTGAAAATCCATTTTAGGATACATCTTGTTTGCCACCTCATTTGTTTTTTGAGCTTCGACCAACAAGCCCGCCGAACGGGAGTACACAGCCAACTCCTTCGCTCGGTTTACCAACTTGTGTGCAACCCCTTCCCCTCTAAAAGCTACTTTAACATATATGTCGTTCACTATCCAAACTTTCCTCATTCGCAAGGAGGAGAACAAAGGATACAGTTGGATAAAACCAGCAATCTCGTTTGTGTCTGATACCGCAATGAAAATTTCAGAATCTTGTTTTTGAAGCCTTTCTGTCAAAAACTGATTGCCCGCTTTTATGTTAGAAGTCATTCGGTACGATTGGCGGTAGTCGTCAAACATAGGTGTCAATTCGTCCAAATGCAAAATGGTTGCTTTAAAAGTTTTCATAAAAACTAAGTTGTTAAATTTATATAATAAAAATCAAATGTGATTCCACGATTTGCAAAATCGTCCAATATTCACTAAATTATACAAAATTTTAGTGAAAAAACCTTGCTCTTTTTTCATTCACTAAAAAATATGGTGCTTATGAAACAGTTAAGTTATGCTATTATTTGTTGTCTTTCGGTTTGTTTATTGAGCCTACCCTCAATCTCCTCTCAAGCAGAAAATTCCCTTCAGATCAATACAAATCAAGATGGTACAGAACAACACATTGGGTTTCGATTCACCGAAAAAGGGAGATCTGTAAAAATTCCTATCAAAACCTACCACAACCTCATTTTGATTCCAGTGCGAATCAACAATTCGATGGAGATGAATTTCATTTTGGACACAGGAGTCAAAACGACCATTTTCACCGAACCCTTGCTTGCTGAGTTCCTTTCATTGGGCAGTACCCGAAAAATAAACATCATTGGACTCGGTGAAGGAGATGCCATACAAGCATCTGTAGCTTCCAACCTAAGTATCTCTCTCCCAGAAGGTATCGAAGGCAAAGGCATGAGTATTGTCATTCTTCCCGAAAACACCATTTCGTTTTCTTCCATGTTTGGACAACCCGTTTATGGCATTATTGGCTACGAAATATTCAAGCACTTTGTGATAGAAATAGACTACTACAACAGCTACATCCGCCTCTACAAACCCAATAAATACAAAGTCAAAAAAGGTACTATTATTCCTATCCAAATCGAGCATACCAAGCCCTATATCGAAACAACTGTTATTGCAGAAAATGGCACCGAAAAAACTCGTTTGTTGATAGACACAGGCGCAAGTCAGGCCATTTCTTTGTGGCATGAAGATGTAGGTGTTCCACTCAAAACCATTGACGCTTTTTTGGGACAAGGTTTGAGTGGCAATATTTTTGGGAGATTGGGACGCATCAAAGGTTTTCAAATTGGAGAATTTCACTTTGAAAATGTTGTGGCAGCCTACCCCGAAGCAAGTTCGCTTAACATGATTAGAGACCCCAGTGAGTGGCAGGGAAATTTAGGTGCTGCAATTTTGAAGCGTTTTTCGGTTACTTTTGACTACTCGAATAGCCGCATTATCCTCCGAAAAAATGCCAATTACAACAAACCATTTACCTACAATATCAGCGGTATAGAACTCCTCGTCAATGGTCCTGGTTATAAAGAATACGAAGTGACACATATACGCAAAGGTTCTCCTGCGGAGAAAGCAGGATTGATGGTGGGGGATCTCCTATTAGCAGTCAACAGTTTTAAGACCTATAATTCCAATATTGGTGAAATCTATTCTCGACTGAACCGAAAAGCAGGCAAAAAGGTGTATATGAAATTCATGCGAAAGGGAGAGGTTTTTAAAAAGTGTATGCATATCAAAGAGCAGCTTTAGGCTGAATAATTCATGAGGTTGTGCCTGTCATTGAAATTCCGTAGAGACGTTGCACTGCAACGTCTTCTATTATGAATTGAAGTCTATAAGATTTTATTCGATTCTTTAGAAACACAGCTCACATTCCCTGTATAAAGTTCAGCTTTCCAAGCGTTCCAAATAAACGACCACAAAGTCCTTCCCTTCAATCTTTGACCTAATCCAAGTCACGTAATCAAAATGCCGTAATTCGGTCAAAAAACGGGGATTCTTCTTCAATCTTTCGACCTCCTCCTCCAATTCTCGAAATGCCCCTCTCCTATCTGCATAAGGTGTTTTTTTGAGAAAACTCAGTAGTACCTTCTCCGAATCATAGGCTTTCTGCAATTGGGAAAGGTAACGTTGAGTCGAGCGAATAATGGAGGGTAGAAGTTCCCAATGCTCCAATTCATAGTGAGCAATGAGGTGCAAAACTCGACCAAAACGGAACAGCTCCCTACTGAAAGTCAAATCGTTGTTGTGAATGAGGTGTTCTAAATACTGCAAACAAATCTGATAATTACCCAATGCAAAATGGGCATAGGCGAAAAAATAGTAAAAAGGATAACGAAATGCCTCATTGAGTTTGTTTCCAAATTTGTCGAACCCCACTTCAATTTCGGGAATCATGGCAGCGGCTTCTGCAAAGCGACCATTTTTGACGAGCGCATTGAAGACCATTGCAGTACTGGAGCGAAATATCAAAAGTTCTTCCACTTGGGTCAATTTTCGCTTGACCTTCTTCGCCACATTTTTGATTTTGTTCAAGACTTCAAAAAAATGGGGATAGTCTCGAAGTTCATTGTAGTTGTGGAGCAAGTTATTGAGGGACACCAAATAATTGACAAAGCTTCGCTGTATTAAATCCCCGTTCACTTCAAAAAGATTCACCAATTCCTTGCGGTTTTCACAACTTTCCTGCAAATCTCCAACCGTCTCGTAGCACAAAGCTTTAATATTGAAAAAGTGCATTTTAGCAAGGTTCGAAGTGGCATCTTCGCTTTTTTGGAGCAGGGAATCGCCCAACAATACTTGGTAGGCTTCCTCATCGTGCTCATTCCGAGCAATGTGTTTGCGGTGGTAAAGTTTGAAGGTTTGATTGGAGAGCCATTCATAGTGCATCAAATTGTTCATTTGCCGCAAAGCCCACTGTTCTTTTTCGATGTATTCATTGAGGCGTTTCTCAAAATTGTCTACATCTATTTTGCGAATATAGAGCAGTTTCAAACGTTTGTACACCAAAAGACAATGCTCAAAAGTTTCGTGTTTCTCCGCCGTTTTTGCAGCCTTTTGAAGTAGTTTGAGTGCTTGTTGAAAAAGTCCTTTTTCTTTGAGTATTTCACTTTTGTCAATCAGTTCTCCGATTTGTTGGTTGATGGTTTTGCCTGCATAAAACCTCCACAAACTGTCCAAGGTCAGGTTGTATAAGTAGTTTTTCATGACATGAAACTGCTTGACAAATTTTTCATTTTTGAATTTTTCCTTCAAAATTCCCTCATCATACACTTCTTGCTTGTCAATCGCATCAAACAGTTTTAGATACTGACTGTCATCGCCCTTGTATTGGGAGCAGTGCAATTTGAAATAACGTTTTTCGGATTTGTCCAAAGATTGGATGAGGTCAAAAAGTTGAGTTGAAACCGCCATTGGTTTTGTGATGATTTTTTGTAAAAAAGAAAATATTTGAGTGTTTATAGATTAAATATGCTGTAACGAAAATTTCTTAACACCATCCCATGACAAAGCTCGTCAATTTACATCCCCCTAAATCCCCCTTCAAAGGGGGAGTTTACTCATTATCAGTACATTCTCCCTTTGAAGAGGGCTGGGGTATGTTGCGTTAGTTTTGGCACACTATCAAAAAACTTTCGTTACACGGTATTAAATATGCTACTTGAATTATCTTGAAACACTTCGCCGTAATCTGCAATAATTGCAATGTATTTCTCTTGAAGTCTATCCTTTTCGATTTACCTTTTTTGAACTTTCCGTTATAGTATTGAAGTGTGGGGAGAAAGCCCTTTTTTTGATACGTTTTATACAAAAAGATGAGGTGGAAACTAGTGAAGTTTCATCACCTGTTAAGAATTGACTATTCCCTGTTTTCTCCCGCACTTTTTTCTTCAAAAACTATAAAAACGAAACTATGCGATTGTTTACCATTTTTTTCCTATTTCTTGCTGCAAATACCATTTTTTTGGAAGCTACAAATGAATCGAACAACTGTGATTCTTCCGTAGAGTCAGCCCTGGTAATTGAAGCTGTAGCAGATACGGTGACTGTTTTGATTAACGAATCTGTGAGCTTCAATGTTTTGGACAATGACATTGGGGAAGTGTATGTCAATAGTACATTTAATCCTGTTCACGGCTCGATTGCTTGGTCTTTGAATGGCGACATGACCTATACACCTGACGAGGATTATACGGGGCCTGACGTTTTTGTGTACCAAATCAAAGACAGTGAGGACAATGTAGCGAGTACGAGTGTCTTTGTGAATGTGGGAGGAATGGCAAGCACGGATTTGACGGTCGAGACGTTTGTAGAGTGTGGCGTTCCCGAAATGGGGCGGTACATGGTAAATATTCGCATTATTGGCGGAAGACCTCCTTATGAAATCTTGGTCTATTATGGCGATGACCTGACCAATTTGTTTGCCGAACAGTTCTTTTTAGATCAACCTGTGCCTTTTGCTTATGGTCCAATTTTCGATGATTTGAAGTATGCTGTCGCTATCAAAGATTCTGAAAATACGATTGTGATGGACAATAAACTGTTGGATTACCTATGCATGAGCGAAACGGGCAGTACCTGTGTGCCTGAAACGGGGCTTGAAATGCAGCTCATTACGACTTGTGACAATGGTGAACAGAGTGATGATGTGGTGGCAACAGGTGGCAGTGGTTTCTACAATTATTTTGATACGCCCAATGATTCTTTTGTGCCGCATACGGTAGTGGAAGACAGTGATGGTTGTCAAAATATTTTGTTTTACCACGACATTCCACCCTATACTTGCCCCATAGCCAATGACGATGTGGTGAATGGTGCTTACAATGCGCCTTTCAGCCTCAAACCTTTGCTGAACGACACTGGCGAGGGCTTGTATATTTCTGACCTCAAGGGCTTGAAACACGGCACGATTCAATGGCGACCTGATGGGGTTTTGGCTTATTTTCCGAATGATGATTTTGTAGGGATTGATACTTTGGAATATGAAATCAGTGATGTGAGGGGGAATACTGCAAGGGCTACAATTTTGGCGGTTGTGCCTGAAAATGATGATGTGATGATTTTCTGGGAGCGAGATTGTACAAGAGCAGAAGAGGAAGGTGTTTATACAATTAATTTTACTGTTGCAGGTGGAAAACCTCCTTATGTGATTGATGGCGATTTTCTTGCAGCGGAGTATCGAGGGGATGAGGTTTTGAGTTTTATCAAAGTAGATGGAGAGGATTTTTCGATTACTGCAATAGATAAAGAAAACCAATCGGCAACAGTTCAAGGAGGAACAGTGGCATGTATAAATATAGACCCTTTAAATATTCCTAATAATTACACCCTTTACATTTCGTGTGTAGAAGGAGAAGATTATGGAGTTTTAACAGCAATAGATGCATTCGGAATTCCCTTTATGTATCCTGAACTGGGCAATGTAAATGGTGATACCATCCAAAATGGCGAAACTTATCTTACTCAGGCTGAGTTTTGGGATCTTGAAGGTAATCCAATTATTTTTGAAGGAACCGTTTATTGCCCTCCTATTGCCGCAGATGATTTGTATTACAATCACCCCAATTTTCTTGATTTTCCGCTGACCTTCAATCCGCTACTCAACGATGAGGGGCATGGTTTGAAGCTGGTGGACATCGAAACGCCCAACTATGGCACTGTGGAATGGTGGGAAGCAGGTGGCACGATGAACTACCGTTCCAATGCCGATTTTCAAGGAGTGGAAACCTTCGACTATACCGTTGAAGACATTGGTGGCAACCGTACTTCGGCGACCATTACCATCATTTTTGCCAATCCCATCAACTTGGAAATCACTTATGAGCGGGATTGTTTTGAAGTGAACAACAGTGGGGCAGAAAACTATACAGTCAATGCTTTTGTGTCGGGTGGTAAACCTCCCTATCAGGTGCAGGTGAATGAGGAAGCCTTTTTTGAAATAAGCGAAAATGGTGGTGCTTTTAATTTTGAAGTGCCGAATGGGGAAGGTTTTCAGATTTATGCTTCGGATAATGGAGCGGTGACGCATGAGGCAACGGTGGATGAATTGGATATTGAGGCTTGTAGTCCGTTGATGGTGTTGGTGGAGAGGAACTGTTTTCATGTTGCTGAAACTGGAACATACGAACTCATTGTATCTATTCTTTCGGGTACTCCTCCTTTTACCATTTCTGGAAGTATAAACGAAGTTTTGGAAGAGGTCGGAGTAACCTCCATTACTATTGGAGATGGTACTCCTTATGACGTATCTGTAGTAGATGCTACTGGAGCAGAATTTTTTGAATCAGGTGGAGAAGTTTCATGTGGACATTGTGCATCTAACCCTTTGGCATTAGATAGTATTGAACAGATAGTAGATTGTACCTGTTCGGGTGATATGATTGTGCATTTTGAAGATATTTCCATTTTAGGAGAAATCACTTCAATTGATGGTTTGTTTTCAAGTTCAGAACTTGAAAAAATCATTGAAATAGGAGATACAATTCCCCATGATGCTATTTTTGATATGTACACTGTATTCACTGAGGATTACTGTTATGGAATTTATCTAAATGGCAGCCCTTCAATTTATGGCAATGTCTCCAACTTCTGCAATCCCGAAAATTACATGATTGAAGCCATAGACGATTTTGCAAATGTTGAGCCAGGCGAAGATGTCATCATTAATGTACTTCAAAACGACACTGGAACAGGTCTTCAAATCAATCAAATTCTTGTTGCTCCTAGTTGTGGTGAAATTATGGACATCAATGTAGAAACAGGAATCATCGTGTATATTACGGATGCCGATACAGATTGTAATATTGATACTTTTGTGGTGGAGGTCGAAGATGATTGTGGGAATTTGGCGGAGGCTACGGTGACGATTTTTATTGAGCAGGAAAGTGAATTGATTGTACAAGTGGAGAGGGATTGTACTAATTGGTTTGAAACAGGTAATTATGTTTTGAGTGTAAATATTCAGGATGGGCTTCCTCCTTTTATCATTTCGGGAAGCATTAATGAAACCTTAGAAAGTATAGGAGTTACTTCTATTAATATTCATGATGGAATTCCTTATGAAATAAATGTAGTAGATGCTATTGGTCGTCATTTTTTCGAGGCGGGGGGTGAAATTAGGTGTACGCATACTTCAGTGTGTACTTCTTACGAACTCCTCAACCTTGACGAATTGATTACTTGCACTTGCGATGAAGATATAATTGTGTCTATTGACAATCTTAGCTTTGAACAAGAAATTGAAAGCCTTTGGGGGTTTTGGTTAGACGAAAATGAAGTAGAACATTCGCTATCTATTGAAGGTGACACCATACCCGCCAATACTTATTTTGAAATTAATGGAGTAAGAGGAAATGGTTGGTGTCAAAGGTTTTACTTTAATGGTGAGTCAGGCATTTCTGGAAATACTTCCGACTTCTGCAATCCCGAAAATTACATGATTGAAGCCATAGATGATTTTGCGAGTGCTGTATCAGGCGAAGATGTCATAATCAATGTACTTCAAAACGACACTGGAACAGACCTTCAAATCACTCAAATTATAAGCCCTCCAAGTTGTGGTCAAATTGTAGATGTCAATGTAGAAACTGGAGTCATAGTATATGTTGCAGATGCTGATACAGATTGTAGTGTAGATACTTTTGTGGTGGAGGTAGAAGATGATTGTGGGAATTTGGCGGAGGCTATGGTGACGGTTTCTATTGAGCAGGAAACTGAGTTGATTGTCCAGATAGAGAGAGACTGTCCTGAATTCTGCGAAGAAGAAACCTACACATTAAATATTTCAATAATAAACGGAGCTCCACCTTACTATGTTTCAGGAAGTATTACTGATACATTACAAGTTTCTGGTACCCTCACCACAGAGATTGAGACTGGTTCAATTTACGAGGTAAGAGTGATAGATAGTGATGGAAATGAGTTTTATGAATCAGGGGGAGATGTTCCTTGTACAATTTCTATTGATTGTTCTGAATATATTGAAATAGAATCAATTAGTGAAATTGGAAGTTGTAAATGTGATGGCAGTATAATTTTAAATTTTGAAGGCATTTTAGATACTATTGCAATCTGTTCTATTGAAGGTTATTGGTTTGATGGTACAGAAGAAAGAAAAATACATGTTGGAGATACTATCCCTAATAATGCCTATATTGAAATAGAATATTTAAAATCTGAAAATTATGAATGCTACTCTATTGAATATGAAAACACATTAGGAATTTCAGGAAATATCTCCGACTTCTGCAATCCCGAAAATTATACGATTCAAGCCGTAGATGATTTTGCAAGTGCTGTACCAGGTGGTGATGCCATTGTCAATGTACTTACCAATGATACGGGTACTAACCTTCAAATCAATGGAATAAGTGTAACTCCAAGTTGTGGTGTAGTTGTAGATATCAATGCAGAAACAGGAGTCATCGTGTATATTGCAAATGCTGATACGGATTGTAGTATTGATACTTTTGTGGTGGAGGTCGAAGATGATTGTGGGAATTTGGCGGAGGCTATGGTGACGGTTTTTATTGAGCAGGAGGTTAAAGAATTGGACTTACAATTGGAAAAAAATTGTTCCAATAACGATAATTTGGGCTTCTACAGTCTAAATATATCCATATCAGGCGGTGTTCCTCCTTACATACTGTCTGGTTGTTTCAATGAAAGCTTTGAATCAGAGACCACCTTTGAAATACTTGTAAACAATTGTAGTCCTTGTGAATTGACTTTAACCGATGCAGAAGGTGCACAAGACCATGAGGCATCATCAGAAATTTGCCCTCCAACCCTTAATGAATCCGAATCCCAAACTTTTTTATGCGGTGAAGGCGACATCATTCTAAGCCTTGAAGGCGGAGGAGAAGGAACGACTTATAATTGGTATTTGGATCCAGTAGGCACGACTCCTGCCAACCCTCCAACGGGTCAAGTTTGGGTGAATGATGAGATAATTGGTCCAAGAATCTTGTATGTGATTGCTATGAGTGTAAATGGTTGTGAGTCCGAACCACTTGCAATTCCAGCCTATCATTACACTCCTTTATTGGTAGACGATTTGAATATTGAGGTAGATGAATTGAACTGTGAAGGTTATCGGGTTTCATTCAACATCACAGGAGGGAATGGCGTTTATACGGTCAATGGAGATTCTAATCCAGAAAGTTTCACCAGCGAATGGTTTTCTTTTGAAGAGGATTATTCTTTTGTGATAGACGACAGTCCTTTGATTCCAAATTGTGACCCCATTACCGTCAGTGGGCTTGCCAGTGATTTGGAGTGTTTACCTGTTGCCAACAATGATTTTAGGGCAATTGTTAAAGGCGAAAATACCCTCATTTCGATATTAGCCAATGATACGGGAAAGGAAATTATGTTGTCAAGTATAGTTAGCTCCCCTCAATGTGGACAAATAGTAGATATCAACCTCGAAACAGGAACAGTTACTTATCAAGGTGATATCAATGTGGAATGTGAGGAAGATAGTTTTACCTATGAAATTACGGATGCGGATGGTCAGACTGCAATGGGTACAGTCAATATCTCTTTTGTGGACACTAGTGGCGAATTGGTGGTAGAAGTCATATCAGATTGCAGCAATCGATATTTGGATGGTACTGTTGATTTGATTGTTCGAGTTTTAGGAGGTGTTCCTCCCTTTGAAATAAATGGGGTGATTGGCAATTCTTCTGAACAAATTTTTGACACTTTTCAATACACCTTAGATGATTTTGGGCAGGTCATAGAAACGTTTGATTTTTATCACAGGTATGAGCTCCAAGTCACTGACGCAGCAGGAAAGGAGTTTACAAAGATAGATGATACTCCTTGCTGCTATAGCGTTGAAATCGTACCCTACTTAGATTGTTTTATTGAAGGAGAAGATACTTTAGCCATATTAACTTATGAACTCATTGATGAAGATGGAAATATTTCGATGCCAAATGTTCAAGGCAATCCTCAGAATGACACGCTTCAAAATGGAGAAATGTATTTTCTAATAGGTCCAGGAAGTGAAGAATGTGGCAATGCTGAAATATTGGAAACCGTTGACTGCGAATTTACTTCAATAGAAAATGCCTATATTTCAACTCCTAACATCCAACTCTTCCCCAATCCCAACAATGGAAACTTCTCCCTCACCCTTCAATTGCAGCAAATAGAAGAGGTCAATATTGAAGTATTCGATGTGGTTGGTAGGGTGAAAATGTTACAAGAATTTGAGGGTTCGGAGGAATTGCTTGTGGAACTTGATTTGGGTTTGAGTAGTGGTTTGTATTTTGTAAGGGTGAGTGGGAAGGATTGGGTTTGGACGGAGAAGATGATTGTTGAGTAATCACCATTTTCGCTTTAACCGTTGACAAAATTTCAAGTGTTGTCAAGGTTTTCACTACCGAGTGAAACTTTGACAACGGACGAAAGTCCTTGTCAACAGTTGAACGGAATCCAAACAAGATTTTTGGGGTTTCATTATAAAGTGGAAAGAATTAACCTAACTAAAATTTACACACATGAAATACATTTACCACATTTTTCTTTTATTTCTGATTGGTTCGTTGGGAGATTTATTTGCTGACACGAGCCATTGTTCAATTGTGGAAAATTGTGAAAGCGATTTGATTGTTGAAGTAGATAGAGACTGTACCAATGCACAGGCTACGGGTTACTACACACTTACAGTTAGTATTTTGGAAGGCGAAGCACCTTTCACGATTTCTGGCAGTATTAACCAAACATTAGAGAATCTTGGAAGTATAAGTATTGAGATTGAAGATGGAGAATTGTATGATATAACAGTAGTGGATGC
>JBGCDY010000458.1:0-3134 GCA_045105835.1 Chitinophagales bacterium | reverse complement strand
CTAAATCTCCATCAGAATCATAATCAAAAAATGATGCGCCAATACTGAAATTGGAGTCATTAATGCCAATGACAGAAGCCATTTCCTTAAAAGTACCGTCTTTTTGATTCCAATAGAAAAGATTTTCTCTTTTGGAGGGGTCATCATGATAAGCACGACAAATATAAATATCCAACCATCCATCATTGTTTACGTCTGCCATAGTAACACTGGTCGCCCAACCGTCAAAAGAGATGCCAGAACTTTTGGTAATATCCTCGAATTTCATCCCCCCTTTGTTCAAATACAACTTCGTCGGAACCACATTTCCTGTGAGGACGACATCTTGCAATCCATCATTGTTGATGTCACCAATAGCAACCCCTCCTCCATTGTACAAATTGACGTAATTGAATGGGTTTGTCAACTCATTCTCATCAAAAGTATTTGCAAAGTCGATACCTGATTCTTCTGGTGTCAATTCTCGAAATTCAACTTCAAATCCTTCTTTTGCAATCCCAGTACTCTCACCATCCTCGCATGAGGATAAGGAGATTAACCCTATCAAAGTAAAAAGTAAAGCCTGAGAGATAAAATTAATGTTCATCAGTTTATTTATAAAATGAGCGTAAAACCCAACAAGGAATAAGAGTTCTTTTGAACAAGCATTTTGATTGTATTAGATAGATGTACAATCACTTTTTAGCTCCCAAAAAGAACAATACGAAGTTACACAAAATCGGATAACTATCACAATCAAGCAGCCAAACTCAACCAACTCAAAAAAGACGAAATTTTATAACTCAAAGAAGTAAATAGTCAATCTAAAAAAAGGCTCTAACCACTATTATCAAATGGTTAAAGCCTTTTTTTAAATCGCCTTAAAGGGTAGAAAAACACCGAATAACTAATACTTTTTCACCACTTTTTTATGCAAAATTGTTGAACCTTGATCATCCGAATTTTCGACAATGATGCGGATGATGTACATTCCTCCTGCAAAATTACTATCCAAATTTACTTCAAAATTCAACGAATCTTCGAGTATTCCACCAGAATTCATAACCAATTGTCCATTCGGTCGATAAACCTCATAATACACAGAGGAAGTCATCGGTACTCCCATTAACTGTACATTGAAGCGTCCTTCTGAAGGGTTGGGAATGACGGAAACGATTTCGGTTTCACAAGCAAAAATCTCAATACTACTCTCACAGCCATTTTCATCCGCTACTCTCACCTGAGTCGTTTCATTCATGGAGGCTGGCAACTGAAAACTGCAATCAAAGTCCCCAAACAAACCATTGTTTTCACACATCTCGGTCATTGGCATTTCTTTGTTGTCGTACCAAATATTGCTTGGTTTCTTCCCAGAAACCTTCAATTCTGCCAAACAATTCTCGGTGTCCTTGTCCTCCATATCAATTTGAATCGGGTTTCCACCCGTAGTCGTTTGCACGCCTTCGCAGCCTGTATTGTCGATGGCTTTCACAGAATACAAATCCTCATTGTCTTGGTCATAAGCCATTGTAATACTGGCATCCGATGCTCCTGTTGACCACTCATAACTGTATTCGTTTTCTACATTTCCATTTCCTCCCAAAACGATTGCCTTCAATTCGATACTCTCTCCTTGACAATACTTTTCAATCGCCACATCAATCACTACAGGCTCAGGTGTGGTCGTCATACCATACAAATCTTTGACATTCGCCCCATGGAAAATAGGCTCAGAAGTTTGGGGTTTGACAACTCTCAAACCTACTTCATACTCCTCACCACCTTCCAACAACGTTCGTTCACTCGCACTTCTCCAAACCTCATCTTCTACTTTGTATTGATACGACCACATCGAAAGTGCTTCAATCATGTTCATTTCCACATTGTCAATCGTCGCATTCACATCCAATACAAAAGTAGCATCAGAACAATTGGCTTGGTTGGGTTCTTGCAGCGTGAAAGTAGGAGCTTCAATATTGATAATCAAACTTTTTTGAAGAACAGCAGGATAACCTTCAATATACACTTGGTAGTCAATCGTGTCTCGTCCAATATAACCATATTGACTTGGCTCATCGTTTAGATAGTTGATTTTCATAGCATCCACCTCCATATAGGTTTCTTCACAGTCAAAATCTGCACTACTTACTCCAGATACAATCATCAAACTTTCTGACAAAACATCTGCAACATCAGGATACGCATCTGGCAACCATTGCAGTTCTTGCTCAATCAATTCTTTGATATCCACCGTTTGTATTTCCATTTGATAGGGGAAACTCAACAGCTTATCGTCAGGTAAATGCCCATCAATATCACCCATTGCACCTGCCAATACCAAACAAGGAGGTGATTGGATTTTCTCTTCTCTTGAACATCCAATGTCATCCATTACTTCAATTTTGTATTTGGGAGCATTGCTTGCAGGCACTTGAATCGCAAATTTATTTCCATCCAATTCTAATTCAGTCCATTCATAAACATCTTGATTTCCTGCCCTGACTTTCATCTTATAAGGCGGTACTCCTCCCAATACTTCTCCTGTAATTTGTGCAAAATTCCAATCTTCAGCACATTGCACATCTACGGATTCCAATTTGAGTTTTGCAGCTTCCAAATCAAACACAAAGGCTTCACTTTCACATTCTCCCATGGTCTGAGTCACATAATAAATGTGGTGATTGTCTTCTTCGATATTTAAGTTCTTGCCTATTTTCAAAATACTGCTGTCTTCCAAATTAGGGCTGCTGTACCAAGTAAAGATTTCTCCTTCTCCCACAACAGTTAATTGGTAACCATCTCCAAAACAGGTAAAGCCTACTGAGGTCGGTGCTGGTGGAGCATTTTCTTCTACAATCATGTCCTTGTCTTTGGACTTCTTGATACAGGCATCTCCAAAAGGTGGCATTGCTTGTCCAAGCACAAACGAATCTTCCGAAAAACTATCGTTTCTAAAATTGACGCTGTACACATCATAATTGCCTACCTCAACAAGTGTCTGGAAGGTGTATTCAGATGTGCTAGGACTAACTTTTTGTTTTTCCTGCAATTTGTCTTCGCTATCCAACAACAGTAGTAAAGTTGTATAGTCCTCATCCTGATGGTAGCCTTTCACCTCCACATGAAAATCATGGCAAAGGCTCACCACATTGGGA
>JBGCDY010000457.1:0-2177 GCA_045105835.1 Chitinophagales bacterium | reverse complement strand
GAATTCTTTGCTATTGGTCGTAAAGTGATGGTCTTTGATATCTCTGTTGTAGTAACAATATAAGGGAATCGAGCCCAACTTTCGATTGGGGTATAAATAACAAACAATCCCTTCCGAATAGTAACCCCAATTGCCATCAGGACCAAGAACATTGATATCAGTCGTTAAATAATGGTCTGCAATACTGTTCTTTTCTTTGAAATAACCATAGAGCGGAACAGTACCTGGCTGTTGTGTCATAAATACCTCACAGGCAACCCCTTCACTTTTATAGCCATCTTCACCATCTTGACGGAGAGTTGTGGTAAAGTAATGGTCGCCAGTCTCCACATTAAAATAGCGATAGAGAGGTACTTTATCTTCTGAAGTTGTTTGAGCAAAAGTATGGACTTCCTGATATAGGCTACAAAACAAAATGAATAAAATGTTAAGGCAGAGTTTCATGATGATAATTATTGAGGTCAATAAATTGATTTCCCCCTATTAACCGCAAGCCGAACCCTCCTTTAGACACTTTATTCCGAAAAAAAATGAAAAAATCTACCCTCCAATCAAAGCATATCCCGCCCAATCTTCAGGCGTTTTCAAACTTTGCTCAATCAATGCCAACTTCGCTTTCCGCAAAGCACTTGCATAATCCTCGCCTTCAAGGATATGACCAAACAAAGTCTTGACCAATTCTCCACTCGACTCATCGGGAATGTCAAAGTGCGTAAAAATAATGTTGCTCGCACCTGCATACAAAAAACCTCGATTGATTGCCATCATTCCCTCTCCCGTCACCAATTTGCCCACCCCACTGCTGCAACTGCTCAATACCACCAATTCGGCATCTAATTGGAGGTGATAGGCTTCGGAGGTGTGGAGCAAATAGTTTGTGTTTGGGTGTTCAGGTGTTTGAGTTGATAATTGTGTTCGAGTGCTTGTATAGGAATCAGATTCTGAATTATAGGTTTCCGATTCCTTATTTTCTGACTCCTCACTCCTGTCCCCTGACTCCTGTTCCCTCGCAAGATAAATCCCCGAAAGCCCAGTATTTCCATCCTGAACATAACCATGTGTAGCAATCAAAACATATTTGTGATTAACCGCATTTTCAAACAAATTTTCCTTATTGGCAGAAGCATACAAAAAAGCTTGTGCATCCAATTCCTTTTCTTCAAAAAGCTGGAAAACTTCTTTGACTTCATTTTCGGTATTCGGCAATTTTGACAAAGCCCTTTCTCCTGCACGATTAGAGCGCATCACTTTGGTTTGTCCTCTATTGCTGGCAAGTGCTAATTCCACATTTTCAGAACCGTCAAAATTCACAGGTGCAAAACCTACAAAACTGGCAGCTTTCGGAGGCTTTTGTTCTTGTCGGGCAATGCTGTGCAAGAGCATCGTAGCCGAATAGTGATAGCTGATATCGTAGTCTTTGACCAAATAGGGGAGTGCCGAAAAATCACAATCGGCACTGATTTTCGCTCGACTTTCTGCATTTAACTTCCTCGTATCTATTAAGGCATCGAAAGATATGGTGGTAAGCGAATCATGAGGAATAATAATGAGTTTGGTGGCTGTTTCTAGGGTTTCCAAAACGGGGTAGAGCAATAGGTCAAATAAAACACTTGCGCTGTCCATGTATTCGTCTATGTCGGTAAACGCAATCGCATCTTGGAAATCGGAAATGAGTTGGGAGAAGTTGGAGGGTTTTTCGAGGGTGTGGATTTGGTAGGTGTTGGCGGTGATGATGAAGATGTAGATGGATTCTTCGGCAATATGGTAGGAAATTAATGCCGAATGGCTGTATTGTTTTATTGCTGAATTGTCGTGTTCCCCATTCGTAGCCCACGATTTAAATCGTGGGCTATGGATGGAGTTTAGGTAGCTTTGAACCTCCTCCACAGAAGCCGTCTCTACTGAATATTTCAAACGAAAATATTCTGGGTAATCTGCCTCAAATTGCTCAATCAATTGGTCGTACTCTTGTTTGTAGTCAAAGTGTTGGCTTTGGAATTTGGAGAGCAACTCTTCGTCTTTTTTATCGCCTTTCACTTCTTGTGTGGCGATGCTTTTGTCGAGGTAGTTGAGTTCTATTTTGACTTGTTTTTCTTTCTCCAATAGTTCTTTGGGTATATTGGTAGTGGCTTTGGCTTCGGAGTCTTTGAGGCTGGAAAGGAGGAGGATGGCTTTGG
>JBGCDY010000456.1:0-3367 GCA_045105835.1 Chitinophagales bacterium | reverse complement strand
CTAATTGGATAAGATGGTCTGTCAATGATTGATTCCATTGGCAGGCTCTTTTTATTTTTGATTCTTTGCCGATTTAAATGATCGCTTATAGGTCTCCGCATTAAACAGGAATATAGTGTGACCCACCCCTGCCTACCGAGGTTTCGGCACAAGCTATCCCAAGAGGGGATTTCTTCACTATATACGAGATTTCCCTCCTTGGAGGGGTTGGGGTGGGTTTGAGTAATATAAGCAGTCAATGTGCGAGCCTATATTATGGTGCGGGTTAAGTCGAGTGAGATATTTACACTTCAATCTGCATTTTATCATTCAGCTTCAAATTCCCAAGTATTTCTGCCCTCAACAAATCAATCATTTTTTGCTTTTCAAAACCTCTTTGGGTCAAAAAAATCACCTGCCGATGTGGTGCATCTTCAAAATACCTCACAAACCGCTTCTGCTTTTCTCCCATATAAAGCGTCGCCAAATAAGGCAGAAGGGTAATGCCTCCATTTTCTTCAATAATGCGGCAAATGCTCTCTATCGAACCACTTCGATACTTCAAATTATTGGGCTTTGAAGTACTCTTCTTCCCCCCTTTCCTATTCCCCTGCAATTTTTCAATACTATCCCCCATACTGTGGGCATCATCCGTCAGAATGCACTCCGAAACATCTATATCATTGACTTTCAATTTATCTTTAGCCGCCAAAGGATGCTGTTTTCCCAAATAAACGGCAATGGGTTCTTGAAAAATAGGTAGTGCATAAAACCCCGACACTTCAATGGGCGCAATCGTAATCGCCACATCTGCTCGGTCTTGCCTCAAACGACCAAAAATTTGATAGTTGTGTAATTCTACGATTTCCAATTGCACATTTGGATATTTTTCCAAAAACGAACCAATAAACAAGGGCAATAAATAAGGAGCAAGCGAAGGCAAAACCGCTATTTTCAATTCACCACTGATACCTGTTCGGTTATTTGTGGCGAGGTTTTTTAGTTTTTTGGCTTCCTCCAGTACCGTATGTGCTTGTGCCAAAAGCAATTCCCCTTCCTGTGTAGGCACAACAGGATTTTTGGTGCGGTCAAAAATCACAATCCCCAATTCTTTTTCGAGTTTTCCGATTTGAATACTTAATGTAGGTTGGGTTACATTGCAACGCTCGGCAGCCTTGCTAAAGTGTCGGTGTTTGTTGAGCGCAATAATGTATTGAAGTTGGGAAAGGGTCATATTTTTATTAATTTTAGGCGTTTACCTTTTTAGAAATTCAGGTACTAAAATGAGTGATGGCAACAAAATAACAGGGGCAACATTGTTGCGGCAGATAAAATTAGGCAATCGGGCGGTATTGAACCAACTTTACCAAACGTATCGGGAGGAATTTATCCATTGGACAAGGTGGAAATTCAACTGCAAGGAAGCAGACAGCATTGATGTGTTTCAAGAGACCATGATTGCGTTCTATGAGAATGTGGTGAACGATAAGATAGTAGAATTTCAAAGCTCGGTAAAAACCTACCTGTTTGCGATTGGACGGAATATATTATTGAAGCGATTTCGTGACGAAAAAGGGCAAACCGAAGAGTTGGAGGTTTTGACGAATGTGGCAGACACACTTCAAATTGAGGATTCAATCAACCTGAATGAGCGTCAAAAAGCGATTACAGAACTCCTGGACAAACTGGGCGAACCCTGCAAAACTTTATTACAATTGTTTTATTATCAAAAGTTTTCGACAGAATCAATTGCCAAAACGATGCAATACAAGAATGAATCCGTGGTGAAAAACCAAAAGGTTAGGTGCATCAAAAGGCTTCGACGCATTGCTACTCATTTGTATGAACAAGATGAACTTTGATGTTTTAGTTAGGACTTTGTAATAATCTGTTCATCAATCTCATTTTCCAATTTATTCAAAACTATACGAAGTTTTTTGAAACGGAATTAATAGCTCTGCAAGGGCGAAAACAATAGCACAGGGCAAAAGCAGGAAAATATGTGATGCCCCAAAGGGGCGAAAGCAATAGCGTAGGGCATCGCCCTACGAAGCAAAAAAAGAGAATACCAAGCCCTGAAAGGGCGAAAGCATTCAGCTATCCTATTGCTTTCGCCCTTTCAGGGCTAATGTCACATTTATACTTCACCCATAGGGCGTTGCCCCATGCTGTTGCTGGTGCCCTTTCAGGGCGTTTTATACGCCTAATAAAAAATTCGTAGAGCTTTACTCACTTTTTATTTTAACCAATGGGCGTATGTTTACATTGACCGACAACCAAAAACTGGAACTAATCGAAAAACATTTATCGAATAGCTTGTCTCCAAAAGAACAAACCATTTTTGGAGAACTCTTAGTCAAAGACAAGGATTTTGAATTATCCTTACTTTTCCAAAAAGATTTGATGCCGAGCTTACAAGCTGTCAGCCGTCAGGATTTAAAACTACAGTTCCAAAATCTGGAGCGTACAATTGTAGCAGGAATTGAAACTCCTTCACAAGCATCTGTTTTAGCCAAAGTCCGAGAAGGTATTGAAGCAGAAATCAAAAGATTGGGCTATACAATTGACCAATTCCTCCAACTTTTTCGCCCCATTCCAAATTATACAACAGCCATTGCAGCCACAACTCGTGGCAAGAGCATTTCACTCGTCAGCCCAAAAAATGACGCAGATTTCAGCAATGAGGTCATCCGTTTTGATTTTGGAAATGCCTTGAAAAAAGACATTGAAATATTGATTGAGGACAACCAATACGATATTTTGATAGAGGAAAAAGTCGGTGCTGGACATCAAGAGTGTACCCTTCATATCACGGCAGATGAATTTCCGTTAGGTCGATATTACTGGAAAATCATTGAAGAAGATGAGTTGGCTTTGATGGGAACATTTTTTGTCCGCAAGGATTTAATTGAAGGTTTGGGTAGTTTTGAAGCGTGAGTTTTTTCTCTAAACACTTAATCAAGCATAGCATATTTTGCTAAGTCTTTAGTCTTGTGTCTAAAATCTTACGTCTTAACACCTAAAACTCTATTCTCCAACTCAATATGGGAATAATACCCAATTGTCTCTTAGTAACAACCTCTCCTTTTTGCACATCAAAATACTGAAAAGCAATGTTTTGACGGTTGCTCACATTTTGGATATCCAGCGCAAAAACCCTTGAAGAGTTGGCTTTGTTTCGACGAATTGCTACTCTTAAATCTACTTTGTAGTAATCCTCCATTTGAAGACTGAAAGCATTGCCATCCTCAAAAACCGTCTTTTCGGCAAGCATTGAAGCCGCCGCATCTATGGGCGTATCTCGAAAACCACCTGCATAGGTGAAAGCTGCATTGACACTCAATACTCGGTCTTTGCCTTTTCGGTGCCACGGAAATTCTTTGCCCGT
>JBGCDY010000455.1:0-8900 GCA_045105835.1 Chitinophagales bacterium | reverse complement strand
GTGGATTGTTGGCAATACGGTAGTACTGTGTATTGGGTATGTTTTCGATGTCTTCCCAAGAAGTTCCACCATCGATGCTTTTATAGAGTCCTCCATCTGTCGCCAAGAGAATGGTATTTTCGTTCACAAAAAAGATACTGTGTTTGTCTGCATGAACCGAAAAATCATCGGATAGTTGCCAAGTCGCTCCAGCGTCTTTTGTTTCGTACATATTGACTCCCAACAAGAAAATATTGTCATCACTTTGGGGGCTTATTCCGATTTTTCCAAAATACCAGCCAAATCCTCCTAAAGGATTGTTTGGTAAACCGATACCTTCAAAGGTTGGAATTTCTTCCCAAGTATTCCCACTGTCCGTACTTTTGTAAATGCCCTCCAATTCGTGAGACGTGCTGACATAGACACTCATTACTACATTGGGGTCAGTAGGAGAAATCTCCAAACCAATTCGGGACATATCTTCACTCGGCAATCCTTCTGTTAATACCTCCCAAGAATCTCCACCATCTGTACTACGGAATATTTTGGCATCATCGCCACGGGTCACGCTTTCTTGGGTAGTACGAATCCTATTCCACCCTGCGGCATAGATGATTTCTGGAATTTGTGGGTTCATCACCATGTCAATTACACCCGCATCTTCTGCTACAAAAAGGACTTGTTCCCAAGTCTCACCACCATCTTTACTACGGTAAACACCCCTATCAGAATTGCGCTCCAAAGGATTGCCCATGCAACTGACATACACAATTTGAGGGTCAACAGGGTTGACCAATATTTTAGAAACGATACGCTGTTCTGTCAAACCCAAATGTGTCCAAGTTTCGCCTCCATCTTCACTTTTGTAGACTCCATCACCCACTGCAAAATGACCCGAAATGTTCAAATCACCCGTACCTACATAAATGACTTCTGAGTTAGAAGGATCTATTGTGATAGCACCAATGGATAAGAACAGCTGGTCGTCAAAAATAGGGTTCCAACTCAGACCTCCATTTGTGGTTTTGAATACCCCACCTTTTGCAGAGCCTACATAAATAATGTCGTTATTGCGAGGATCACCAACTACTACATTGATGCGTCCACCGATATTACCAGGGCCTTCTAACTGCCAAGGAGCTGAAAAACCCTTATTCTCTTTTTGAAGCAATGAGAGGTCATCCTGTTTTTTTGTTTTTTGCAATACAGATTTATATGCATCAAAGTCAAACTCGAAATCGGGATAAGTTCTTTGGAAATAAAAGTTGTCATTTGGAAAATATTTGCTTTCTTCCTTGTCTTCAAAGTGCTGTATTTGGGCTGCAATAGGTAAAGAATCTGCATTTTTCTTTAAATTGAGGATTGCAAATGCTGCAATAAAAACAGAAATAATAAGTGCAAAAAGGGTACGTTTTTTCATCAATTTTTATTTGTAGGTTTATTGTTGAGTTAATCAGACTGTGAAACTAACTATTTCTGTGTATTCCTGTTCAAAAGAAGAAATGACAATTTTACTTAGTGTCGTATGACATACACGTTTAATTCATTCATTCGAGGATAATCGGATTTTTTTTGTATTTCAAAGATTCAGTAAGACAAAAGAGTTCTTGTGATTATTTATTTTTTGCTTAACTTGACCTTTCAATACGTCATTGATTTTATTTTGATAGCTTATGCTTACTTTTGACTATACATTCGTTTTTGAAGACCAAAGTGAAAGAAAAATAAGGGTGCAACTTGATGAAGAAACCCTTAACTTGGTTGAGGATGAAATCCCAGATTATCCCGAATGGACAGACTTGGCCTGCTCCAAACACCCACATTGCAAACACAATGGCGAGGCACTTCACCAGTGTCCAGTAGGAAAAAGTTTGGTGGGTTTGATTGATAATTTTGGGAACAAGCAATCTTATGAAAAAGTAAAAGTGACCATCGAAACAGAGGAGAGAACCTTTGTCCAAGATACCACGCTTCAAAGAGGACTGAGTTCATTGATAGGAATCTATATGGTAGCAAGTGGCTGTCCACTTTTAGGCAAATTGAAGCCGATGGTACGCCATCACCTGCCTTTTGCTACGATTGAAGAGACCATTTATCGGGTGATTTCCATGTATCTATTGGCGCAGTTTTTTCGCTCCAAACAGGGCAAGAAACCTGACTGGGAATTGGCACATTTGGTTTCTATGTATGACGACATCCAGGATGTTAACAAAAATCTATGCGACAAACTCTTGAGTGCTACCACCAAAGATGCCAGCCTCAATGCAGTGATCATTCTCAACAATTTTGCCAATATGGTTCCTTTTTCGATTGACGATGATGCCTTTGAAGAAATAGAACAACTCTTCAAATCTTATATTGAATAATCACAAACCTCACAATAGGATTTTATTTTCGCACTTTTTCTTGTAAAGAACCATCCAACTCCAATGCCTTTCTAAAAGACTGTTGAGCAGCCGTAGAATCTCCCTTTTGGTTCAGGACGTGTGCCAAGTTTACATACGCCTTCGAATAATCAGGCTTAATTTTGATAGCGCCTTGGTAATAAAAAGCTGCAGAATCCAACTCTTTCATTTCCAAAAAAGTATTGCCAATATTGTAGAAAGCCGTATAGTATTGAGGATCTATATCCATCGCTTCGTGGTAGTGCTGCAATGCCTTATCAAACTGCAATTTTTCATCATACAGGATTCCCAAATGCAAATGCCCTTTCTTGTCCTTTGGAGAAACTTTGACTAAATCCTGAAATGCTTTGATTGCCTTATCCTTCTCTTTAATCGATTGGTAAACAACTCCCAAACTGTAATAAGCAGCTCCAAAATCAGTTTTTAGAGCAATTGCTTTTTCATAGTGGTCAATAGCCTTTTTCCAATTCTTTTTTTTGCCGAAAACGATGCCCATATTGTGGAGTGGGGCAGGTGCATCGGGAAAGTCTTGACTGGCTTTGGTGAAAACCGATAGAGCTTCTTCTAATTTACCCTCTTTTAATAAAGCGGCTCCTTTTTCGTTCATTTGCTTCAAAGGATTATCAGCCGAAGGTGCTGTTTTTGTGCGGTTATCTGTTGATTTTGAAGGTTGGTAACTGGTTTTCTTAGCCTCACCAGATTGACTGTGATAATTGGCAAAAAATAGAAAAAGGAGTAAAACACCCACCAAACCCAAAAAGATTTTAAGGGTTGGATTGCCATTGTTGTCTGAATTTGAAGTTTGGCTCATTGGAAATGGATTTCGGAATTATAAGGAATGTAATTTATTTTGTAGCGTTTCTAAAAAATCAAATATCGCTTTTTTTTTGATTTTTCCAATTTTTCATAGAATAAACACACAATAAAATGATTAGAGGACTTTATGAAACCCATTTGTATGTCAGTGATTTAGATCGTTCGATAGAATTTTATGAGACTACTCTTGGGCTAAAACAGTGCTATTATGAGGAGGGGAGGCGAGCAGCTTTCTTTTGGATAGGGAAGCCTAAGCAAGCAATGTTGGGACTTTGGGAGAAGCCAATAGAGAAAATTCAAAGGCAACATTTTGCTTTTGAATGTAGCGTCGAATTTGTATTGAAGGAATCCATTCCATTTTTAAAAGAACGAGACCTAAGTTTTCGCAATTTTTTAAATGACTCTTCAGAAAAGCCAATGGTATTTGCTTGGATGCCTGCGGTTTCGATTTATTTTGATGATCCAGATGGGCATTCCCTAGAATTTATTGGAATTTTGGAGGGAGAAGGAAAACCCGAGTTGGGGGTGTTAAGCTACGAGGATTGGATAAAAAATGAAAAGGCTCTTACCAAATGAGTACTCTATAAGAGTGAAATTTGATAAGAACCTTTTGTGATGATAGTTGATTGCGTCAACTTATAGAGACAAAATGAAATATTAAATTAGTCATTTCTGAAATTCAATGTACTTGCCCATAATTTTTGTTTGAGCTTGCATTTGAATTTTTAATTTGAACTTTATTTAATGTTTGTGTCCATCTTCTTTGTGTTCTGCATTGGCAACATACTCCATGCCACAAGCAGGACAAGTTCCTGCCTCAGCACTTCCGCTTTTTTTGCAGTGCATAGGGCATACATAGGCAGAAGCATATTCTGGAGTAGTCATATCAACTGTACTTGCTTCACCGTGATTGTGTCCTTCATGACTGCTGTGGTCATGTCCTTCATGGTTGTGACCTTCGTGACTACTATGGTCATGTCCTGCATGGTCATCATGATTGTGTCCTTTATGTGCATCTTTGCTTTCTTCTGTTCCATGGCTATGGCCTTCGTGACTGTCGCTACCACCACCACAAGAAGTAAGGATAAATGCAAGGCAAGCAATCGTTAAAAAACTGCTTAATAATTTGAAATTCGTTTTCATCTTAATTGAAATTTTTTGCGAAAATATAAAAATATCTTATTGAAGGTAAGAAAAAATATTTTGTTTGTAATCCTGTTTTTATCTTTGGATTATGGAAAAACAATTGAATATACTGGAAGCAACCAGAAAAAACATATTGGGTACAGTCAAGGGCTTGACTTTGGAGGAGTTAAACAAAACTCCAAAAGGCTTCAACAACAATTTGATTTGGAACTTAGGACATGTATTGGTCACACAACAGTTACTCTGCTATGGACTTTCTGGTGTGCCTATGAAGGCAGACAATGAGATCATTGCGAAGTACCGAAAAGGAACGAAACCTACTGACTTTGTAGGAGAGGAGGAGTATTCTTTCATCAAACTACGACTGGAACAAACCATTGAAGAAATCAAATTGGATTTGAGTGCAGGGCTTTTCAAAGAGTTCAAGACCTATCCAACAAGTTACAGTGTGACCTTGGATTCTATTGAAGATGCCGTTGTTTTTAACAACGTTCATGAAGCCATGCATTTAGGATATATGATGGCCTTGAAGCATGCCTTATAAGGTGAGTGAAAACCCCTGATTTGCTCAACATTTTAATTCAAACGCAAAAACTTTTTGATTTAGGTTTTTGCGTTTGAATTTGCATTCGGTTTTAAATTTATCTACTCTACCCAATCTGCAATAAATACATTGGTATCTCTTGTTCCTCCATTGTTTCGATTAGAGGAAAAAACTATTTTTTTGCCATCATAAGAGAACATGGGAAAGGAATCAAACTGATCGTCAAAGGTGATTTGTTCCAATCCTGTGCCGTCGATATTGACCATATACAAGTTGAAAGGGAATCCACGTTTTGATTTGTGGTTGGAGGCAAAAATGACTTTTTCGCCAGAAGGATGCATATAAGGAGCCCAGTTAGCATTGCCCAATTCGGTGATTTGCTTCAATTCAGAACCATCCACATTGCAGATGTACAACTCCATGTTGGTAGGGGCAACGAGATTTTGAGAAAGGAAATCTTTGTATTTTTTGATGTCTTCTGGTGTTTTGGGGCGAGAAGCGCGGAAGATGAGTTTTTTGCTGTCAGGCGAGAAAAAAGCACCGCCATCATAGCCCAAGTCATTGGTGACTTGCTTCACATTTTTGCCATCCAAATTCATTGTGTATAAGTCTATATCGCCATTTCGAGTGGAGGTAAAAACCATCGTTTTACCATCTGGAGAAATGGTGGCTTCAGCATCATAAGACCCATTTTCGGTGAGTTTTTTGATGATATTTCCCTGCAAATCAGCTTTGTAGATTTCAAAAGTTGGGTAGAGCGGCCAAACATAGGCTTTGATTTTTTCGCTGTCAGGTTTTGGTGGACAGGCTTCACCCGCTTGATGCGTGGAAGCGTATACGATTGTAGAATCTCCAGGATAGAAGTAAGAACAAGTTGTTCTTCCTTTGCCCGTACTGACCAATTTCGTATCAAAGTTTTCGGCTGCTGTTTGTGGAATTGGAGCATAAAAAATCTGATCACACTCAATTCCTTTTTCTGGATTGGTCACTTGAAGCACCAATTTGGAATCGTCAAAACTGAAATAAGCTTCCGCATTGTCACCGCCAAAAGTCAATTGACGCATGTTTTTGAAGTGTTTTTCTTGCGGATAAATCAATTCTTCACTTGTTTTCGTTGTAGAAGCACTGCCTTTTGTTGAATCCTCTTCAGTAGCTTTATCTGCTGCATGTTTGTGAGGATTTTCAGAGTCTTCAGTCGTACTTGAAGTGCATTGAAGTAAAAAAGTAGTCATCAAAGTCAATGCTATGATGGTGAAAAAACGTTGAATTTGCATAGGTATTTGTTTTGACTGCAAACCTAATAAATCTAAGGTGAAATATAAAACAAGGAATATACTAAGTTTGATTTAGAAATAACTTTTAAATGGAAAGTGAAAAGAATAAAATCAATTGCTTGCATACAATACTTAGTAGAGAGGCTTCGAGAATTTTTCACTTTGACTGATTATTGAGCGAGTTTTTGATTGTCAGAAATATATTTTACCTTGATTTTTGTTTTAGAAATATAGTAACGCTTCAAAGCAAAGTAATACGGTTAGGATTTTAGTTTGAAGCCTCACTTACATTGTATTTCATTCCATGAAAAAAATAATACTATGATAAATAACAATTTTAAGTATACGATTCTGGGGTTTTTGATGACTGTTTTGTGCTTAAATTTTATGAGCTGCAATCGCAAGGATAGCAATGCTTCGGTAAAAAAAGCACCACAACAAATACCTCAAAGTGATATTGCTGAGGGGGAGGCCTTATCAGGAAAAAGCACTGGTTTGGAGGAAAATCTAAAGATTCGTTTGTTGTCTAATCGACTTATTGCTGATTCACTCAATTCAGATTTGTATTTCACAAGAGGAAATGCCTATTTAGAGGAAGGTCGCCCTGAATTTGCTGTGGCAGATTTTATTAAAGCCATTAAATTAGATTCAACTCAAAGTAGTTATTATTTGGCGGCAGCTGAAATATACTTCAAATCTCAACAATTACCGCCTGCGATTAGAATCATGGAACGTGCGATTCGGAACATTCCTCAAGAATCTCAACAATTGCATTTGGAGCTGGGGAAATACTATTTTTATGTAGGTAAAAATAAAGAGTCGAGTAAAGAATTAAACAAAGTTTTGGCGAAAGATGCCAATGTTGCAGAGGCCTACTTTTGGAAAGGAATGATTGCGAGGGATAAAGAGGATGTCAAAGATGCCATCACAAATATCAAAAAATCCCTTCAATTGGAGTCAGGAGCCTACAACCCCAATATGATTTTGGGGCAGATTTTAGCAAGTCAGGGAAATGCAGAATGCTTGAAATATTATGACCAAGCCGCTAAAATTGACCCTCTTTCTATTGAATCCTTGTATGCCAAGGCTTTATTTTTGCAGGAAAACAAAAGAGAGGATGAAGCATTGAAGGAATATACCCGAATCATTTCTATCAGTCCTCAATACCAAGATGCTCATTACAATACAGGCTATATTTACTTCAAAAAAGGAGAGTACGAACGTGCCAAGAAAAGCTTTCATGGCGCAGTACGGGTTTCTCCTGCTTTTGCAAAAGCCTACTATATGCGGGGTTATTGTGATGAAAAGTTGGGAGACAAAGAGGCTGCAAAAGGAGACTATGAGCGAGCTGTGAATTTTGATCCTGAATTGAGTTTGGCACAAGAAGGTTTGGATAGGGTAAAATAATGAAGGAGGAATTTAATATTGAAGGAACTGAAATAAGCTAAGCTGGGTTATTCTTCAATAATTGACTTATGTAGGCAAGAAGAGTTGAGTTGAGCTTCAAAATATAACACTCTAATTTAAGTTATTGAGTGAATTGATTCTTAGAGCTATTCTTTATTTTGAACCCTAAAAAATCTCAAAAATAACTTTGCAGATTTTGTCTTATAAAACATTGATTGTAAAGTATTTTTGAGATTTTTATTCCGATTTTAATTTTCATTCATTCCTAAGTGTAGATGGATTGAAAAAGATTGAATACTTTTGTTCTCAATTTTAAAAAAACAGTGTTTAAAATTGTTGTCATTTCAGGCAACAAGTAAAAAAGTATTATGATTAACATCACATTCCCCGATGGCAAGTCACGCGAATATGAATCAGGCGTGACAAGTTTAGAGATTGCCAAGTCTTTGAGTAATAGCTTGGCTAAGAAAGTATTGTCTGTAAAAGTAAATGATGAAGTGTGGGATGCTACACGCCCATTGACCACGGACGCAAGCCTACAATTATTGACATGGGAGGATACGGATGGTCAAAAAACGTTTTGGCACTCTACAGCACACTTGATGGCGGAGGCGATTCAATCGCTTTATCCACAAGCCAAGTTTACGATAGGCCCTGCAATTGACAAAGGATTTTATTACGATGTGGACTTCGGTGGACAGATTCCGAATGCAAAGGATTTGGCGAAGATAGAGCAGAAGATGAAGAATTTGGCGAAGCGAAGCAACAAATTCGTTCGCAGTGATGTGACGAAAGCCGAGGCTGCCGAACATTACAAAAACAATGAGTACAAAATGGAACTCATTGAAGGTTTGGAAGATGGTAGCATCACTTTTTATACCCAAGGTGATTTTGTGGATTTGTGTAGAGGACCACACATTGCACATACAGGATTGATTAAGGCATTCAAACTGACCAATATTGCAGGCGCATTTTGGAGAGGAAACGATGCCAACCCACAATTAACACGCATTTATGGAATTAGCTTTCCAAAAGCGAACTTATTAGATCATCACCTCGAAATGATGGAGGAGGCGAAAAGACGAGATCACCGAAAACTGGGAACAGAATTGGGATTGTTTGCTTTTTCCGAAAAAGTGGGTTCCGGTTTACCTTTATGGTTGCCAAAAGGAACGATGCTTCGAAATACCTTGCAGGATTTCTTGATGAATGAGCAGACCAAAAGGGGCTACAAAATGGTGATGACTCCACATATTGGCAAGAAAGACTTGTATGTGACTTCTGGTCATTATGCCAAATACGGAGAAGACAGTTTTCAGCCGATACATA